>JBEKAP010000005.1:0-26071 GCA_050015875.1 Candidatus Dormibacteria bacterium
GCCCATGGTGGGCCGGGTGGCCTCCCTCAACGCGGCGGCGGCGGGTGCGGCCATCCTCTACGAGGCCTTCCGCCAGCGGGGCTTCGCGTCCCGGTGAGCCGCCTGGTCGTCGACGGGTACAACATCCTGCATGCCTGGCCGGACCTGGCCAGGACGATGCGCACCGAGAGCCTGGAGGAGGCTCGCCGGCGCCTGGTCACCCGGCTGGCCGAGTACCGGGCGATCACCGGCAACGACGTCCTGGTGGTCTTCGACGCGCGCAGGCGCTCGGCGGGCAGCGCCGATCGAGAGATGGTGGAGGGGGTCGAGGTCCGCTACGGGAGTGTTCACGAGAGCGCCGACCACGTCATCGAGCGGCTCATGTATGAGGCGTCCCGCCGCGGCACCGTCCTGGACATGGTTCTCGCCACCGACGACCACCTGCAGCGCGACCTGGTCCGGGGGATGGGCGTCCCGACCATGGGCTCCCGAGCCCTGCAGGCAGAGGTGGAGCGGGCCGAGGGGGAGCGCTCCGGGGAGATCCGGCGGCGCGACGAGAAGGGGGCGGTCTCCGATCGGCTCGAGAGCCGGATCGACCCCGAGGTGCGTCGCCGGCTCGAGGAGATCCGCCGCGGCGAGACCGGCGCCGGCGCTGCGGGTCCCGGACGCCCCGAGCATCGTGGGGGACGCCCCGCCCCGCGGTCGTGACACCCACGGCGTCGGACCGCCATCGGTGGGCAGCCGCCCTCCAGGGAGATCGTCGCGGGATCGGTGGCTACAATGGCCTGCCATGGGAGGCAGAGGCCTGCTGGCCGTGAGGCAGGTGTTGTCCAGGCGGCGTTCGGATGCGGAACGCTCGGTCGCCTACGTCGCCCTTGGGGCGGGACTGACGGCGGTCATGCTGGCTCTGGACATCCTGATCCGTCCGCAGAGTCTGCGCGTCAACTTCGGCCTCAGCTACCTGGGTGTCAACGCGGACACGATCGTGCCCTGGGCGGTCGCTCTCCTGGGTGCCAGCTACTGTGTCTGGCGGGCCTCCGAGCTGGTGACCGACGTTGGTCACGGCCCGATATTGGGCTGGTCCATGAAGATCATGTCCGTCCAGATGATCGGCCTGCTGCTCACCCCCTACACTCGCTTCGGCGCCGCCCACGAGTTCTTCGGGTCAACTCTGTTCATTGTCCAATTGGGGCTCGCCTGCGTGGCCATCAGATGGTTGGGCGGCAGCGACCGGCAGATGACGCGGCTCACCGGCATCATGTTCCTGAGCGGCGTGGCGGCGGGATACTACGTGCTGCACACGCAGGGTTTCGAGCTCCAGGCGCAGGTGGTGTTCCAGCTGGCGTTCTGGGTCCTGTTCATCAGACTCCTGCGGGGCCTGCAGCTGCTGCCGGCCGAGGCCGGCTCAGCGCTCGCCGTCACGAATGGTGCCGAGACCTGATCGCCTGTGGTGCGAGGGTCCTCGGGGCGATGTAGGGTTGACCGAGATCCTCTCGAGAACCCCGAGCCGATGTAGCTCAGCTGGTAGAGCAGCCGCCTTGTAAGCGGCAGGCCGAGAGTTCGAGCCTCTCCATCGGCTCCACCCGAGTGTGGGAGTTCGAGTCTGCGAGCCGTGCCATCTCCGTCACGGCGAAGGTGGCGTTCGAGGGTTTCCCCCGATGGCGAACCGCTCCTGGGGACGGAGGCTTGACCCGTGGGCATCTCCCCCAGCGTGCAGTTCCGCACCGCCCCAGGCGGCGTGCCGCTGGTCCGCTGGCTGCGCAGCGGACCCCAGGCCTTGGTGGGGTGGCTGGTCGGCTCAGCCGTCATGGTGCTCTCGCTCTACCCCGTCAGCTGGCTGGCCCCTCAGCAGGCCGCATGGTGGCCCTTCGCAGCGGGTAGCCTGGCCAGCTGGTTCGGCGCGTACTGCGTCTGCCGCTGGTTGCTGCGGGTCTTTCGGGCACGCTGCCGGGAAGGCCGCCACGCCGGGCTGCTGATCGGGCTCTGCTGCCTCATCATCGTGGCGGTCCAGGTGGTGGCCACGGGCGTGGTGTGCATCGGGGCGGGTGTGATCATCACGCCCGTTGGCCCCATAGATTTCGGCAACGCCTTGATCGGCCCATGAGAGCCGCGCCGAGGTCCTTCGACTGACGTTCCCCTGAGACCGGCGGACCGGCTCAATCGCGGTCGATCAGCTCGAAGACCACCGTCATCGTCTCGGACATCTCCACTGGCTCGGGCGTGATCTCCATGACGATGGGCGCCTCCTCCTCCCACTGCGGTTCGCCCGTCGGGGCGGGCACCTTCATCGCGAGCGCCGCACGGAACCGGGGTGCTCCGCCTTCGGTGAGTGGCGCGCTGTTCCCCGCGCCGGTGAGCGCCGCCAGCGACTCGTCGCGGTCGGAGACGACCAGGGCTCGACCCAGCTTGCGGCCGGCCGCCTCGGCGAGGGCGGCGGCGCGGGCGCGGGCGTTCTCCACCGCCCTGGCACGGAGGTCGTCGCTGATCTCTTCGTCGCGCGAGATCTTGAACCAGGGCCCCTGGCTGGAGGCGACGTCCTTCGCCACCAGCAACTTCGGCACCGCGCCGCTCGCGTCGACGGCGACGTCCACGCCGAGGGTCGCCGTGGCGGCGAAGCAGCGCCGGCGCCGGCGCCGCTCACCTATCGACTCGCCGATCTGGGCGACCACCCCCTTGGGGAGCCGCGTCCGCTCGAGCTGCCGCGCCACCTCCTCGCGGAGCTCGTTGCTCACCACCCAGTAGTGCTCGATCTCCTCCGCGACCGCGATCCGCCCGGCGCTCACGCAGCCCATCTCGACCGCCTCCAGACGCTGGACCAGCCCCTCCCGGGCCGACGCGCAGCGGCGGAACGCGGCATCGCGGTCGTCGTCCTCGGTCCGAACCGTCACGGTCCAGCAGGCTCGATCGGGGACGACCTTGGTCTCGGCGTGCCCGCTGATGCGGAGGCGGTTCTCGACGTCCATGGTCAGTCCGGATGGTGACCTTCGGTGGGTCGCCCCGTCAAGCGGAGGGAGGCACGGGCCGCCGCCCGCCGGGTGAGAGGCCCGCTCCCGAGGCCCGGCCCCGGGCTGACGGCCCGAGTCCCCCCTCGGGAGAATGGGAGCAGGCGCGCCAGGAGCCTCGCCGTCGGCGGCCATCGGGGTACCATCTCCCGGTTCGGTGCCCAGCCCAAGTGGCTCAGAGGTAGAGCAACGCCTTGGTAAGGCGTAGGTCGTGGGTTCGATTCCCACCTTGGGCTCCACTGTCATGTCTCAAGACATGGTGGACACCCGTCTCAGGACATCGTGGACTCCAGGCCGGCCGAGGGCGACGCCGCGAGGCTGGTGGTCGGTGTGAGGGGTAGACGGGCCCGGCGAACGTCCCGGCGACCCGGAACGCCCTCCTCGCGGATGATGCGGGGGTGACGCGCGACGACCTTGGGGGGCATGAGGGTCCGGCCGATGCCGGGGGTGGAGCATCGGATCCGCGTTCGCCCGCTCCGCCGCTCGGGCCGGGGGACGTCGACGTCATGCATCCGGCCCGGCACCTGCGGCACGGCCGGTGGGATCGCCCCGCCGAGGCCCTGGGGGTCTGGGACCCACCCGGCGAACCGGCCCGGCCCGCTGCCGCCCGCACAGCGGCGGGGGCGCCAACCGGCCGGTTCGCCACACCGGAGCCGCGAGACGGAGTCGCGCGTGGAACCGCCCCCGCCGGACCCGGCCGGCCCTCCTCGGGCCGGGGGCGGACGGCGCTCCTTGCGGTGGCGGGGCTGGCGGCGGCCGTGGCCGTGGTTTCGGGCGCCGTCGCCCTCCTCGCCCAGAGTCACCGCGTCGCCTCCCTCGACGTGACCACAGCCATCCCGGCCGCCTCCGCCGGGGATGGGATCGGGAACCTGCGGATGTTCAGCACGAGCGCCGGGTGGGCGCAGAGGCTGGACGGCGGCGCCATCCTCCACACCGCCCGAGGCGTCGGCCACTGGACGTTGGCGTCGCCTCCCACGGTTGACCGCGTGCTGGCGGCGGCGTACCTCGATGCCGGGACCGCGCAGGTGCTCACCGTGCCGGGAGGCGCGGGGTCGGCAACCACGCTCCAGTCCTGGGTCACGACAGACGGTGGCTCCGCCTGGAGCCGAGGGGGCGGCTTCGCGGTTCAGGGGTACAACGCCGGGGTCGGCGGGGCCCTGGACTTCGTCGACCCGGAGCACGGCTGGTATTCGCAGCTCGAGGCGGCGGACGGCCTGTCGGGGACCGCCCTGTACGGCACCACCGATGGCGGCGCGCAGTGGAGCGAGGTGGCGGTCGAAGCCGGCACCGCTCCTGGGACGAGTGCGGTCGGGACCATCCCGCGCTTGTGCTACGGGCTCACGGCCACCTTCGCGAGCCCATCGGACGGCTGGCTGACCGGCAGCTGCCTGACCGGGCCGGCACCCCTCTACGCCACCCAGGACGGCGGCCGGAGCTGGAGCGCCCAGGCGCTGCCGGCGCTGCCGTTCTCCCCGGCCGGGGGGACATCGTTCCCACCCGTCTTCACCTCGCCGGGAAGCGGCACGCTGCTCACCGAGAATCAGAGCCTGACCGCGGTCACCACCTCTCTCTTCGCGACCGGGGACGGAGGTGGCTCCTGGCTGCTCCGCTCCACCAGCATCGGATCGCCGGTCGCGGATGGCTTCGTGGACGCCGATCGGGGCTGGCTGGTCACCGCCGCTGACGGTGCCGGCAGCGCCACCGACATCTTCACGACCGCCGACGGGGGGGCGATCTGGACGCGGCTCGGCGCCTTCCCCTACGCCGGTCTCAGCCTCGACTTCCTCACCGCCAAGCTGGGCTGGGCGGCTGAGGACCTCGACCAGCAGGACGCCGGACCGGCGTACCTCATCCAGACCGACGATGGGGGCCGCACCTGGACGGGCGTGGTGCCCGAGATCCCGACCCCCTCCCCGTCGCCCTGACCCGGCGCCGGACGTTCACCCGGGGCTGTCCGCCTCCTCTTCGAGGTCCGGCCCCTCCGCCTGGTGGCGGAATTGGGTCTGGTACAGCTGGGCGTACAGGCCCCCGCGCTCCAGCAGCTCGTCGTGCGGCCCCTGCTCGACGATGTGACCCGCATCGACGACCAGGATCAGATCGGCGTCGCGCACGGTCGACAGCCGGTGGGCGATGACCAGCGAGGTGCGGCCGGCGAGGGCCACCTTGAGGGCGGCCTGGACGGCCGCCTCCGACTCGGAGTCGAGGTGCGCGGTGGCCTCGTCGAGGACCACCACATCGGGCGCCTTGAGGAGCAGCCGGGCGATCGCCATGCGCTGCTTCTCCCCACCGGACAGCCGGTACCCACGGTCGCCGACGAGGGTGTCCAGGCCTCCGGGCAAGCTCTCGACGAGGGGGAGGATCTGTGCCTCCGAGAGTGCCGCCAGCAGTTCCGATTCGGTCGCCCCCGGCTTGGCGTAGCTGAGGTTGGCACGGATGGTGTCGTGGAACATGTGCGCGTCCTGGGTGACAAGGCCGATGCCCGCGTGCAGCGAGTCGAGGGTGACGTCGCGCACGTCGAGCCCGTTGATCCGCACCGCGCCGCCGACGACGTCATAGAGGCGGGCGACCAGGTGGGTGATGGTCGTCTTGCCGGCCCCCGACGGTCCGACCAGCGCGACCAGCTGCCCCGGCTCGGCGCGGAAGCTCACGTCCGACAGCACCTGCGTCGAGGGGAGATGCTCCAGCACGGCAACGGATTCGAGGGAGGCGAGGGAGACGTCCTTGGCATCCGGGTAGGCGAACTCCACGTGGTCGAACTCGATCGTCGCGGGGCCGCGTCGCAGCGCCACGGCGCCGATGCGCTCGGTGATCATCGAGGGGAGGTCGAGCACCTCGAACACCCTGTCGAAGGAGACCAGCGCGGTCATCACATCGACGTTGGCGTTGGAGAGCTGAGTGAGCGGACCGTAGAGGCGGTTGAGGTAGGCGGTCATGGCGACCAGGGTGCCGACCTGGAGCGTGCCGTGCAGGGAGAGCAGGCCACCCCAGCCGTAGACGAGAGCCGTCGCGAGCGCGGCGGTGAAGGTCAGGGCCACGAAGAAGACGCGGGCGTAGAGCGGCTGGACGACCGCGATGTCCCGGACCCGCCCGGCGCGGGCCGAGAAGACGGCATCCTCGTCGCCCGGCCTGCCGAAGAGCTTGACGAGGAGCGCCCCGCTCACGTTGAAGCGCTCGGCCATGGTCGTGTTCATCTCCGCGGCGAGCACGTAGCCCTCCCGGGTGATGGCGCCGAGCCGGCGTCCCATGTAGCGGGCCGGGAGCGCGAAGAGGGGCAGGATGGCGAGCGCGACCAGCGTGATCTGCCACGAGAGGATGAACATCGTGGTCAGCACCATCACCACGCTGAGGGCGTTGCCGACAACCGAGGAGAGGATGTCCGAGGTGGCCTGCTGAGCGCCGAGCACGTCGTTGTTCAGCCGTGAGATGAGGGCTCCGGTCTGGGTCCGGGTGAAGAACGCGATCGGCATCCGCTGGATGTGCGAATACACCCTGGTGCGAAGGTCGTAGATGAGTCCCTGGGCGACCCGCGCCGAGCAGAGCTGCTCACCGATCGAGAGCGCCGCGTCGAGGACGGCCAGGCCGGCGATCACGAGCGCCAGGGTCACGATCAGGTGAGCGCTGCGGCCGAGGATGCCGTTGTCGATGATGGCCCGGTAGATGAGCGGGTTGGCCACCCCGATGGAGGAGTCGACGATGGTCAGGCCGAAGAAGAGGGCGAGCAGCCATCGGTAGGGGGCGAGGCAGTGCAGGATGCGGCGGAACGTGCCCCTGGGGACCTTGGTGCCCACGACCGACGGGTCGCGGATGAGCGAGCGCATGGGCCCCCCGCGACCGCCGCCCATGCCGCCACCGCCGCCGAAGCCACCGCCGGGACGCATCATCGGACCAATTCTCCCTGTCCGCGACGGGGCATCCGCCCGGACCGAGCCACGGTAGCTCAGAGGGGCTTCCGCACCCGCCTCCGCCCCCGGACAGCGCAGGGGGCCCGGCGGCGGCGGGGCGAGCCTAGCTCTCCATCGAAGGCGCCGGATCCTGGGCTGCGGCGAAGGCGCGGCGGGCCCTGGCCGCGACCGCCTCGGCCAGTCGCCCGGCCCGGGGGATGTCCTCCACCACCTCGGCAAGACCGCGGCGCCCCACGCAGAACGCCCAGCAGCCAAGGATCAGCGGTCGCGTCCGCATGGCCGATGCGAGGCGCTCGAGCTCCTCCGGCTCGGGGGTGAGATGGCGGCGGTAGTGGGTGACGGCCACGTCGACCAGCCTCAGGTCGCGAACGCCCGCGGCCCAGAGCAGGAAGGCGAGTGACCAGAGACGGGGGCCACGCCCGGCTCCCGTCCAGTCAACCATCACCAGCCTGTCCTCCGGGGTCCGGATGGCGTTGACGGGAACGAAATCGGGGTGGATCAACGCCTGCGGCAGGCCGTCGCACCCATCGGCCCGCTCCAGCTCCTGGCGCAGGGTGGAGTGGAGGGCGGCGTGGGAGGGCGGCACTCGCCCTCGCGCCGCATCGAGGAGGGCGACGGCGGCCGTGATCTCCTCCCGGGGCCCGCCCTCCGCGGTCAGGTGGTGCCACGCGCCTCCGGGACGCATGGTCGCCCTCACCGCCCCCGTGCGCGCATGCAGGGCACCCAGCAGCGCCCCCAGGACACCGAAGGTGCGCGCCCGACCGTCCGGGCGGGCGCCCGGGATCAGCTCGGTGACCAGCACCCCCTGGCTCTCATGCACCGACACGGGGTCCGGTGTCGCGCAGCGCTCGGCGGGGAAGCCCTGCCGCGCCAGCGCCTGCAGGATCCGGGCGTCACCCTCCGCGGCGGCGATCGGCCGCGCGGCCGGGAAGATCCGGGCCACCCAGGACGGGCCGTCGTGCCGGTCGACGCGGAGCACTCCGATGTCGAGGTCGGTGATGCCCGACACCCGGATGCCGTACCTCTCCTCGAGGTGGGCCGCGAGACGGTCGGCGCCGGAGCGGTGGAACGTCTGCTCCACGTACCGGTCGATGTCCATCTGTTCAGTTCCGAGACGGGATTGGCTGGCGTCTCCAGGGTAGCTCGGTAACGCCCGCGTCGCGGCGCGCTCCGATCCGGGCGACGCCTACCGGGGGCGTGCTCGCGATCGGACACGCCTTCGTCTGACATCCGGTTCACCGATGCGTTCCTGCCGTCACCACGGTGATGGTCACGTGACAGCGACGACGCGGGCCTTCAACGCTCCGATCGGACGCCCTGATGCAGATGCACCATCGGCCCGTGACCAACCTGCCCATTGGGTGCAGGCGTCGCTTCGCAACTCACCCACCCCACAGGGAGAAACAGAGCGGTTCGCCGCCCACGGTCTCCGAGGAGCATCTGGACTATGGACAGCGGAAAGAACTCTGAGAATCCCCGGCGCGGCACGGTCAAGCGCGTGGCCCTCACCGTCGCCGTCGTGGTGGCGGGCACCGGGGCGATCCTCGGCGGCGCATTCGCCACCTTCACCGACACCACCTCCGCCGGTCCGCAGACGATCAGCTCCGGCAAGGTCGTCCTGGCAGTGGGACCGACCAACGACTCCGCGACCGCAGCCACCGCCATCGCGCCCGGGGATACGATCGCCCGTGAGGTCGATCTCAACTCGACGAATGCGACCCTCAACGACGCCAGCATCACCCTCGGGATCTCGGCGAGCCCGACCTCGCTCCTCGACAGCGACGCGACCAACGGCCTGCAGGTGCAGGTGCAGACCTGCTCGGTGGCCTGGAACCGGGTCGCGGGACCGCCTCTGACCTACACCTGCGGCGGAACGACGGTCACGGTGCTGGCGAGCACTCCCGTCAAGACGCTGGAGAGCACTCCGGCCAGCCTCACCCCGCTCAACTCCCTGACGGCCGGCGGCCAGGACTATGTGGTCATGACCTTCACCTTCCCGGCCACGGCTCCCGGCAACATCGCCCTGGTGCCGGCGTGCAGTGGCGCGGCGGGTGGAACCGCGGCGACGGAGAACCTCGAGGGGTGCTCCTCGACCCTGACCTACAGCTTCACCGCCACGCAGCGGGCTGCGACCAGCAAGTAATCGAGCTGGAACGGACCCTTGAGGGGAGCGGGTTGACCGCTCCCCTCAACGTGTTTCCCGAGGTTGAAGGGCATGAACGCTGAGGCGCCGCTCGAGGGGGACGAGCCGCGGGGGCACGGCCCTAGCGGCGCGTTCCGTTCGAACCCGGGCGCCCGGAAGGTGAGAACTGCCGGGTACCTCGGGTCCCGGGCGCGAGTGGCCGGTGAGGCCCTGCTGCTCATCTGTGTCGGCCTCGCCGTGCTGGCCGTCGTGGGCACGGCCGCGAACTGGTGCCGGCTGGATGTGGTGCTCAGCGGGTCGATGGCGCCCACGCTGCGGCCGGGGGACGTCATCCTCGCCGTCTCGGAGCCCGACTCGCAGGTCTCGGTGGGGCAGGTGCTCGCCTTCCACCCCCCCTCGGATCCGAGCATCGTCGTCGTCCACCGGGTCATCCAGGTGATCCACAAGGGCGACAGGGTGGAGATCAGGACCCAGGGTGACGACAACAACGCTCCCGACCAGTGGACGGCCGTACTGGAGGGCACCTCAGCGTGGAAGGTGAGCTGGGACGTGCCCTCCCTGGGGTATGTCGCCATCTGGCTCACCTACCCCTGGATCCATCTGCTGGCGCTGCTGATCGTCATCGGGATCGTGGTCTGGGAGGTGCTGAGGCGCGTCTGGCGGGCGGAGCCGAGATGATGCCGCTGGTCGGGAATCCCCGCCGCGCCTGGCTGCTCGGAGCGGCCGTGGCCGTGCTTGCCCTCGGCGAGTCGGGCGCGGCCTTCGCGATGTTCACCGAGTCCGCGATGGCGGGACCGGGGAGCTTCCAGACCGGAACCCTCCCCACCCCGGGCGGCCTCGCGCTCGCCAACGGGGGCTGCTCGGGCGGTGCCGGGGAGACCAATGTGGCCACCACCTGGACCGGGTCGTCGACCCTCGATGCGAGTGGCAACTACCTGGTCGCCGGATACGACGTCCTCCGCAGCGCCAGCTCGTCCGGCCCGTACAGCTCTGCGGGCAGCGTGAGCGGCAATCCGCCGGCCACGCAGTACACCGACACCAGCCCCGCCGGAGCAGCGGCGCCGCCCGTCTACGTCTCCGCGGGCAACGGGGCCACATCAGCCCAGAGCATCAACTCGTCCACCTACGCCTCGGCGACCGTCACCCTGAGCGGATCCGTCGGGGACGAGCCCAATGCGCTGCAGGTCACGCCGGACGGCACCAAGCTGGTCGTCGCCGAGGGAGCCGCACACCAGGTGCAGATCGTGTCCACCGCCACGGGGACGGTCACCAGCACGGTGAGCATCCCCGCCGTCGGCAGCACGCAGTCGGAGCCCACCGCGGTGGCGGTGAACCCGGCGGGGACGGTCGCCTGGATTGTGGATGAGGCCAACGCCCGCGTCTATCCGCTGAGCCTCGCCACCTCCAGCCTCGGGTCCGCCATCGCGGTGGGCACCCAGGGCGACCCCACCGCCATGGTGGTGACGGCCAACGGCGCCCAGGTGTTCGTCGCCGACTACGGCTCCCATCAGGTCAGCGCCATCAACACGTCGACCGATGCCGTGACCAACATCGCGATCGGAGGTGCCACCGGCACCCCGATCGCCCTGGCGGCGACCCCCAACTCCGCGCACGTCTACGTGGCGGATCAGGCCGACAGCCAGATCGACGACATCGCCACCTCGACGGACACGGTGACCACGACCCTGAGCGTTCCCGGCCTGGCCGACAGCGACTTCGCCGGCGGCGGGGATCCCAACATCCTGGCCGTCACCCCCAACGGGGCCAAGCTCTATGTGGCCAGCTACCAGGGTGGGACGGTGGCGGACATCACGGTGGGCAGCGACACCGTGGCCGACACCATCGCACTCCCCCCGGGAGGGGTGGACGGGGCTCCCGACCCCAACGCCCTGGCTCTGACCCCGAACGGCTGCCAGCTGTATGTGAACGACTACGACAACAACAAGGTCGACGTCTACGCGGTCGGCACCGACACGCTCGAGGGCACGCCGGCCATCGGCGACACGGGAGACCCCATCGGCATGGCGGCGACTCCAAGCGGCGCGGCGGTGTACGTGGCCAACTACTACGACTCCACCGTGAGCGTCATCTCCACCAGCACCAACACGGTGGTGGACACGCCTGGCACGGGGAGCGGGGGCCCTTCCCCGTACGCCATCGCCATCGCCCCGAGCGTCTACTACTACGAGGTGGCCGGCACCCACGGCGGCTGGACCAGTGCTCCCAGCTCGCCGGCCATGTACGCGCTCGGCTGGGACGTCGGCGGCTGGCAGTGACGGGGCGGTTTGCCGGCTGATCTATCCCGTGTCTCGCGCCGGGTCTCGCGCCCTGCCTCGGTGCTGGGCACGAGCCTCGGCCGCGACCATCTCCAGCGTGCCGGCATCCCCGTCGAGGGCGGCCGTGGCCCCGGGCCAGGGGATCACGAGGTCGGTGAATCCGAGCTCGGCCAAACGGCCCACCGCGTCCCGGAACGCCTCCGCCGAGGCGGTGG
Organism: Candidatus Dormibacteria bacterium; assembly: GCA_050015875.1. Lineage (GTDB taxonomy): Bacteria > Chloroflexota > Dormibacteria > Aeolococcales > Aeolococcaceae > Changshengia. The sequence goes on from JBEKAP010000005.1 coordinate 11,518, forward strand.
CACCGCCGCCCAGCATGCCGCCGTAGAGGAGGCGCCCCAGGCTCGCCGGATCCCGGCCCGCCGCGCTGCAGGCCGCGTCGACCCTCTCCATCTCGGCCGCCAGCCCGGGCAGGGCGGCGGTGACAGCGCCGGCGCCACCGTCCGTTGCGGGCGGCCGCTCGGTGACCCAGGAGCTGCCGAAGCGCGCCGCCAGTCGCATGCCCCTCGGGCCGCGGGCGGCGACGGCGAAGGGCAGGCGGGGGCGCTGCAGGCACCCCGGGTGCATCCGCGCTCCAAATGCCTGGTAGAAGTGGCCCGCATGGGTGGTGACCGGCTCGGTGAGCAACTCGTCGAGGAGGGCGACGAACTCCCCGAAACGATCGGCCCGTTCACGGGCACTCCAGGGTTCACTCCGGAGGGTGGTGGCGTCGAAGCCGCTCCCCCCCGCCCCGATCCCGAGGGTGAACCGGCCTGCCGAGATGTGGTCGAGGGTCATCAGCTCTCGGGCGAAGGGCACGGGGTGGCGGAAGTTGGGAGACGCGACCAGGGTGCCGAGGCGGATCCGCGAGGTCACCGCGGCCGCGGCGGCCAGGGTGGGCACAGCCCCGAACCAGGGGGAGTCCCGGAATGATCGCCAGGCCAGGTGGTCGAAGGTCCACGCGTGGTCGAAGCCGAGCGCCTCGGCGCGCCGCCAGGTCGAGCCCTGGGTCGCCCAGCTCTCCGCGGGGAGGATCAGCACTCCGATCTGCACGAGGTGGAAGTCTGCCATTCCCGGCAGGTCGTCTCCGACCTGCCAGGCAGTACCCTCCCCGGCATGCCCGCGCCCGCCATCTCGGCTCGCCACCTGGCCCGCTCGTTCGGCCCCACCAAGGCCCTGGTGGACGTCAGCCTGGACGTGGTGGCGGGGACCGTGTGTGCCCTGCTCGGGCGCAACGGTGCCGGCAAGACCACCACCGTCCGCATCCTCACCACCCTGCTCCCCGCCGACGCGGGGCACGCCCAGGTCGCGGGCTTCGACGTCCACGGCCAGGCCAGGGAGGTGCGGGCCCGGATCGGCGTCACCGGTCAGACGGCGACCATGGACGAGCTGCTCACCGGGACCGAGAACCTCGAGACCATCGGGCGCTTCTGCCACCTCGGAGCCGCGACGTCGCGGCGCCGCGCCGCAGCGCTGCTCGAGCAGTTCGACCTGGTCGACGCCCGAAACCAGCTGGTGAAGCGCTACTCGGGGGGGATGCGGCGGCGCCTCGACCTCGCCGCCAGCCTGATCCATCAGCCCGAGGTCCTCTTCCTGGACGAGCCGACCACCGGCCTGGACCCGGTCAGCCGCGCCGAGATGTGGGCCTCGATCCGCAGCCTGGTCGCGGGCGGGACCACCGTCCTGCTGACCACCCAGTACCTGGACGAGGCCGACCGGCTCGCCGACACCATCGTCGTCGTCGACCGCGGCCTGGTGGTGGCGGAGGGCACTCCGGAGCAGCTCAAGGCGTCGATCGGCCGCCCCTTCGTCCGCGTCACCCTCACCGAGGCCGACCCGGTGGCGCTGGAGCAGGTCGGGCGGATCCTCGGGGAGGGAGCCGAGGTCAGCGGAAGGTCGGTGAGCGCGCCCGCCGGCGACGGCCTCGCCACCCTCGACCAGGTGGTGGTCCGGCTTCGGGAGCTCGGTGTGCCCGTCCACGAGGTCGGCCTGGAGCACCCCAGCCTCGACGAGGTGTTCAGCACCGTCACCGACCACTCCCATCATCTCGGGGTCGCGCCGGGCGCCGAGGGAGGCGGAGCATGAGCGACACCGTGGTGCGGGCCGAGCGTCAGCTGCGCGGCGGCCTGCTCGACGCCTACACCGCCACCCGCCGGTTCCTGATCCGGGGCAAGCGCCAGCCCGACGTCATCTTCGGCACCCTGCTCATGCCGGTGATGTTCGTGGTGCTTTTCGGCTACGTGTTCGGCAGCTCGATCGTCGTCCCCGGCGGAAACTACCGCTCCTACCTCATGCCCGGCCTCTTCGCCATGTCGGTGCTGTTCAGCGCCGCCAACGTCGCGGTCGCGGTGGCCACCGACATGAGCGAGGGCGTCGTCGACCGCTTCCGGACCCTGCCCATCGCCCGCTCCGCGATCATCATCGGTCGGTCCCTCTCGACCCTCCTGCTGGGCATCCCGGTCCTCGTGGTGATGATCGCCTGCGGCCTCGCGGTGGGGTGGCGTCCCGTGGACGGCCTGGGCAACGCCATCCTCGCCTTCCTGCTCTTCGAGATGTTCGGCGTCGCCATCGGCTGGCTGGGCATCCTGGTCGGGCTGATGGCGGGCTCCGCGCAGGCGGCGGACGTCATCATCAACATCCCGATCTTCCTGATGGGCTTCATCTCGAGCGTCTTCGTCGACCCCGCCAACATGCCCGTCTGGCTGCGTGTCATCGCCTACTGGAATCCGATGTCGGCGTTGGTCACGGCGGGTCGCCAACTCTTCGGCAACACTATCGGACCGCCGCCCTCCGGGGTCTGGTCACTGGAGCATCCGATCGCGACCACCTTCGGGCTGGCGATGGTGATCATCATCGTCGTGGCACCGATCTGCGTGCGCCGGTACAGTCGCATCACCCGCTGAGGGGGCTCACCGGCCCGCGGTCGACGGCCCTCGGTCAGAAACCGGGGAAGACGTCCCGCAGCTCGTCCAGGGTCAGGGTGGGGGAGAGGAGCGCCAGCGCGGGCGTGTGGGCCGGGTCGAGCCGCCCGTACACCAACCGGATGAGTGCCTCCGCCGGCAGGCGGAGGGAGCCGCTCGACGCCGGGACGCTCCCCGGGTCGAGACGAACCCCGCCGGTGGAGAGGGTGAGGTGGCGCTCCGGATCCGTGGTCGACACCGCGAGGGTCTCCGGCCGGGCGGCCGGTTTGCCCACCCGGGCCGCCATCTCCGGCAGGTGGTCGACGAGCAGCGCCACGGCGTCGGGTGCGAGGACGGCAGCGGGATCGAGGGCCACGGCCACGTCCCAGGTGTGGATGGCGTGCTCGGAGAGCCGCGCGCGCAGCAGGCCGACGAAGTCCATCTCCCTTCCGAAGGCGGCGACGCTGAAGGCGGCCACCTGGGCCCCGTCGAGCCTCTCGAGATGCCGCACCAGGCGTTCGTTGGCGTCGAGGCTCGCGGTCACCTGGGCATCGGCGGGCAGCGCATCCCACCGCTGCCAGATCGGCAGCATCGTCTCCCGTCCCGGCGCGGTGCCGCCGGAGAGCCCGGCTTCGAGGAGCAGCCAGAAGAGCTCGGCCTGGCTGCCGAGGTGCGAGAGCACCTGGGCGAGCGTCCATTCGCGGGCATACGACGGGGCGGCGACCTCGCCCGGCGAGAGACCGGCCACCAGCGCTCGCAGCCGGTCGTGCGAGCCGCGCACTGCGGCGAGCCAGGCGTGGGAATCCGGCATCACAGTCCCCCGTTCACAGGTTGGAGCCGCTTCTCACCGGACGATCCCCTGCGGCGGCAGGCTCAAGGAGGCACCGTCCGTGCCGGTCGGCGCCTCCACCGCCACCCCCTCGCTGACGCCGAAGCTCTCGTCCACGCCCTCCATCATCGGCGCGATCCGGGTGCGCAGCGGGACCTCCTTGATCAGGCAGACGAGCACGAAGGCGATGACCGCAAAGGGCACTCCCGCGAGGAAGACCGAACCGAGCGACTGGGCGAACGCGTGCACGACGCCACTGTGGATCGCGGTGGGCAGCCTGTCCAGGACCTGCGGGCTGGCGTTGCCGATGCCCCCGGACAGCCCGCCGAGGTGGAAGCCCCTCGGGAGGTCGGACACCAGTTTGGCGATCAGGACGTTGCTGAAGATGGCGCCGAAGATCGGCACCCCGATGGATCCGCCCATGGAGCGGAAGAAGGTGGCGGTCGATGTGGCCGTGCCGATGTCCCTCTGGGCCACGCTGTTCTGCACCACCACCACCAGCACCTGCATCACCCCACCGAGGCCGAGACCCAGCACCACCATGTAGGCGGCGGTCACGACCTGGGGCGTGGCCGCGGTCATCGTGGAGAGCAGGTAGAGGCCGACAACGGTGATGGCCGTGCCCAGGATCGGCCAGATCTTGTACCGGCCGGTCCGGCTGATCAGCTGGCCGCTCACGATGGAGGTGATGAGCAGGCCGACCATCATCGGCACGAGGAGCAGGCCCGAGTTGGTGGCCCCCTCGCCCTTGACGATCTGCAGGTACTGGGGCAGGAAAACGATGGAGCCGAAGAGGGCGAGGCCGATGATGAAGCCGGCCGCGTTGGTCACCGCGAAGACGGAGTTGCGGAAGAGCCGGAGCGGCAGGATGGGCTCCGTCGCCCTCAGCTCCACCCGGATGAAGGCTCCGAGCAGCACCAGGGAGGCGACGGCCAGCCCCAGGGTCTGCGGGGACGCCCACGGATACTCGTTGCCGCCCCAGGTGGTGAGCAGCACGATGCAGGTCACCCCCGCACCCATCAGGACGGCGCCCAGATAGTCGATGCGGTGCTCCCGGCGCTGCCGGGGCAGATGGAGGACCAGACCGGTGGCGACCAGGGCGGCAACGCCGATGGGTACGTTGATGTAGAAGACCCAGCGCCATGTGGCGTGGTCGACGAGGAAGCCTCCGAGGAGCGGTCCCGCGATCGTGGCCAGCCCGAATACGGCCCCGAAGTACCCCATGTAGCGGCCGCGCTCACGGGGGGAGACGATGTCCCCGATGATCGCCTGGGAGCCGACGAAAAGCCCCCCTGCACCGATGCCCTGGAGGGCCCGGAACCCGATCAGCTCGGCCATGTTCTGAGAGAGCCCGCAGAGCATCGAGCCGACCAGGAAGATGACGATCGCGCCCTGGAAGATGCGCTTGCGCCCATACAGGTCTCCGATCTTCCCGTACAGCGGAGTCGAGATCGTCGACGTGAGGATGTAGGCGGTCACGACCCAGGAGAGCTGGGTGAGGCCGCCCAGGTCGCCCACGATGGTGGGCAGGGCGGTCGAGACGATGGTCTGGTCGAGGGCGGCGATCAGCATCGCGAGCATCAGGGCGCCGAAGACCACCGTGAGCCTCCGCCGTTCGGCGGCGCTCCGGCGCTCGAGCTTCAGCGAGGCTGTCCGGGAGCTCAAGCGGCGGTCTCCCGAGCGTCGACGAGCTGGGAGTGCCGTTGGTAGAGGCGGGATGGCCACCAGGTCCAGCGCCCCACCAGCACGACGAAGGCGGGCACCATGATGGTCCGGACGAAGAATGTGTCCATCAGGATGCCCGCGGCGATGCCGAATCCCACCTGCTGGATCTCCCCGGCCTGCGCGGACCCTCCGGCCGCGAAGCCGAGCACGGCGAAGGTGCCGCCCAGGACCAGCCCGGCCGTCGTGACGGTCGTGCCGGTGACCCCGATGGCCCTCTTCACCGCCTGCCTCAACGGCAGCGCATGGGACTCCTCACGGATCCTCGTCATCACCAGCACGTTGTAGTCGGAGCCCAGCGCCATCAGGAAGACGAACATGAGGAAGGGCATGATGAACTGCACCCCGCTCTGGCCTCCGAGATGGACGAAGACGAGGCCCACCAGGCCGAGCGCGGCGAGGTAGGAGAGGACCACGCTCGGGACCAGGAAGAAGGACGCGATCCCGCTCCGCAGGACGATGGCGAGCAGGATGGCGATGATGATCGCCACCGTCGGGATGATGTGGATGAGGTCGTTCTGAGAGATGTTCTCCACGTCATAGGCGAAGGCGTCCAGGCTGAAGATCCCGCTGTCCGCCGCGCCGGCGTCGCGGGCAGCGGCGGTGGTGTCGGCGCGCAGCGCCGGGATGTTGGCGCTCGCCGCCGGGCTTCCCGCCGGTCCGACCGTGGGGAGCACGGCGAAGACCACGGTCCGTGCGTCGGCGCTGACGAAGCTCGCCAGGGCGCCGTCGACCTGCGCCGCCGCCGGAGGCAGGGCGGCGAGGGCGGCAGGGTTGACGGGCCAGCCGAGCGTCTGGTGCAGGGCCGCGAGCTGGGCGGCGCTCAGGGTCACGCCCGTGGGCCCGTTGGGGTCCAGCGGACCGATCACGCTCCGGAACCCCGGCGACGCCTGCAGGGCGTCCTGCGCGGTCACCAGCTCCGTGGGATCGTCGAAGACGGGGCTCGAGAACTTCATCACCACCTCGGTGGAGGTGATCGTCCCGGCCGAGGGGAAGTGCTTGTTGAGCACCGCCTGGCCGATCGCCGAGTCGCTGCCGGCGGGTCCGGAGGCTTCGTCGCCGAACCCGGCGGTGGTCGTGCCCACCGAGCCCACGGCAAGAGCCGCGAAGATGCCGATCCCCGCGATGGCGGTGACCAGCGGGCGCCGGACGAAGGCGCCGGCCACCCGTCCCCAGAAGCCCACCTGTGGCGTGGCGCGGACCGTGAGGTTGCTGGGCCAGAAGACGGCGCGGCCGAGGATTGCGAGCAGCGCCGGCAGCAGCGTCAGACCGGCGAGGAGCATCAGGCCGATCCCGATGGCGAGCGCGGGCCCGAGCCCCTGGTAGAAGCCGAACTGCGCGATCACCAGGCTGAGCAGGGCGCCGATCACGATCAGCGCGGAGAAGGTGATGGATTCCCCCACGGTCTCGACGGCGCGCACGACCGCATCCCGGGGAGTCAGGCCGCGCCGGATCTCCTCGCGGACTCGAAAGACGAGGAAGAGGCCGTAATCGGTGCCGGCCCCCAGGACGAGGACCACGAGTATCAGCTCGGTGATGACCGAGACCTGAACGCCGATGTGGGACGCGGCCGCGATCACCGGTCCTGCCAGTGCCAGCACCAGGCCCGCCGGCAGCAGCGTCACGAGGGGCGCGAGCACGGCCCGGAAGGCGAAGAGCAGCAGGATGATGATGAAGAGGACGGAGAGCAGCTGGGTGGCGTTCTGCGAGTTTCCGGAGGCGGTGTCGGCGTCCGCGGCCGTTGCCAGCTGCCCGGTCAGGTTGAGCTGGAGCCCGCTCGGGGCTCCCACCTTCGAGAACTCGCTCCGAATCGAGTCGACGAGCGTCGTCCCGGTTCCCCCACCGTACTGGGGGACGTTGGCCTGGATCAGGGCCTCTGCGGCCTCTCCGTCACTCGACGTCCCCAGGGCGTGCGCGGTGACCACGTTGGGCAGCGCCGTGATCCGGACGAGGAGCGTGGTGAAGGCGGCCTTGTCCCCGGCGGTCAGCGGGCCGCCGCTGCGCGACTCGACGAGGGTCGCGGTGGCGAGATTGGAGTTCTCGAAGGGGTCGAGCAGCTGAGCCGCATGCATGCTCGGCGAGTTCGCCGGCAGGAAACCGCTCTCCGTGTCCTTGGCCACCGAGCCGAGCCCGGGCAGGGCGGCCACGCAGACCACGGTGACGACCACCCAGGCGGCCACGATCAGGTACCGGAAGCGGACGTCGAACCTGCCGAGGCGGGAGTAGAGGCGCCTCATGACGGGATCTCCACGGTCGCCGGCTGAGCCAGCCTGGCGAGCAGATCCACGAGGGTGCGGAGGTCGCCATCGCTCAACCTCTCGGTGACCGCGGCGAGGCTGCGCAGGTGGAGTCGCATCATCTCCTCGAACCGCTGACGGGCCGCCTCGGAGAGCTGCACCCGGACCAGCCGCCGGTCCTCGTCCTCGCGGAGCCGCTCCACCAGCCCGAGCCTGACCAGGCGGTCGACCAGCTGGGTCGCCGAGCTTGGGGTGATGGCCTGGGCCTCGGCCAGCTGGTGCATGGAGACCGCGGTGCCGGCCTGGTGGAGGAGCATGAGCGCCTCCAGCTGGGCGGCCGTGACCTCCTCCATGGTCTCCCGCATGCTCACCTGGGCGTCGGCCGGGATGGTGGCCCGGAAGCGGTGCCGGAGCGCCGGCTGCAGGCAGGTGAGACGGTGCAGAAGGGTCTCCCTCTCGGAGAGGGACGCGGGCTGGTCGGCCACTGTTTCACTCCCAGATACTCAGTCTCCTAAAGTATGTGGCACACCAAGCTCAGCGTGTCAATGGACATTCCCATCACCGAGGTCACGGGCCGGCCACGGACGGGGCGCAACCCGCCCGGTGTCCGACCCTCGCGCCTCGCCTCCCCGGGGCCGAACGGTTTGCCCGCCGCCCTCGCCCTCCGGAGGGGTAAGGTATGGGCTCCGTGCGGCGGCACCCGCGTTTGACGCCGACCGGGCCTGTGGTATCATCCGCTTGACCTAGCGCGGCTAGGTCTTATTTGTGTTGGGGCTTCAACGTGGCCACGGCTAAAGGCGGCACTTCGATCATCACCCTGCAGTGTCCTGACTGCAAGGAGCGGAACTACACCACCGTCAAGAACAAGCGCAACGATCCGGACCGGATCGAGCTGAGCAAGTTCTGCCCGCGGTGTCGCGCCCACACGCGCCATCGCGAAACCAAGTAGCCCGCCAGGAGAAGCCAGACGATGTGGGAAGCCGGTCCCGGAGGCAGCTATGCTGACGGGCCACAGGGGCGTAGCTCAGTTGGTAGAGCATCGGTCTCCAAAACCGAGGGTCGCGAGTTCGAATCTTGCCGCCCCTGCCATCTCGCGTCGGACCAGGCCGGTTAGGCCCGGGTCGAGCGTTGGAGGTCGATAGAGGACGTGGCCAGATCGCCGTCCAGACCGGGGCTCCCGACGGGTGGGGGGGGAGGACGCCGTCCGAGACGCCTGACCGCCTACTTCCGGGGTGTTTGGGAGGAGCTGCGCAAGGTCGTGTGGCCCACGCGGCCGGAGCTCTGGCGGATGACCGGCGTCGTCGTCGTGACCGTGGTGCTCTTCAGCCTCCTGATCGGGGGCGCGGACTATGCCCTCGGGTACGCCGTGAAGCCGATCTACAACAATTCCGGCGCCGCCAGCACCACGACGACTCAGTCGGCGGTGCCGGCGAGCACCGCGACCCCGAGCGCCAGCGCTTCCGCGAGCGCCTCCGCCTCGGCGAGCGCCTCCGCTTCGGCGAGCGCCTCCGCCTCCGCCTCCGCCTCCGCGTCGCCTTCGGCGAGCGCTTCGAGTTGACGGACCAGCCACACTGAGATGACCATGAGTGACACCGCCCCCACGGCGCAGGCGAGCGACGCCCGCTGGTACGTCATCCACGCCTACTCGGGGCACGAGGAGAAGGTCCGCAACAACCTCCTCAAGCGCGTGGAGTCCATGGACATGCACGACAAGATCTTCGAGGCCCTGGTCCCCACCGAGGAGGTCATGGAGATCAAGGACGGCCAGCGCCGCAAGGTGTCCAAGCGGAGATACCCCGGCTACATCCTGGTCAATATGGTCATGTCCGACGAGTCGTGGTACGTGGTCCGCAACACCCCGGGGGTCACCTCCTTCGTCGGTTCGGGAAACAAGCCGGTACCGCTCACCGAGACGGAGATCCAGGGGATCCTGAAGCAGATCAAGGCGGAGGCTCCGACCAAGGTCTCGGTGGAGTATCAGGTGGACGAGAGCGTCCGGGTGGTCGACGGGCCCTTCACCGACTTCCACGGCAAGGTGACCGAGATCAACGCGGAGAAGGGCAAGCTGAAGGTGCTCGTCAACATGTTTGGCCGGGAAACCCCGGTCGAGCTCGACCTGCTCCAGGTCGAGCGGCTTCGCTAGGGGACCGAGAGATATGGGCAAGAAGAAGGTCAAGACGGTCGTCCGCCTCCAGATTCAGGCTGGCAAGGCGACGCCGGCTCCTCCGGTGGGCACCGCGCTGGGCCCGCACGGGATCAACATCATGGAGTTCTGCCGGGCCTACAACGAGCGCACCGCGGCTCAGGCGGGCATGGTCATCCCGGCCGAGATCACGGTCTTCGAGGACCGCAGCTTCAACTTCATCACCAAGACGCCGCCGGCCTATGACCTGCTCAAGAAGGCCGCCGGCGTGGAGAAGGGATCGGCGCGGCCCAACCGCGACAAGGTCGGGACCGTGACCGAGGCCCAGGTTCGGGAGATCGCCGAGGTCAAGCTCGCCGATCTCAACGCTTTCGACCTCGGGCAGGCGATGCACACCATCGAGGGCACCGCCCGCTCCATGGGACTGACGGTCCAACCCTAGCCAGCCAACGGAGATCGGCAGGCCGGCGCCTGCACTTGGAAAGTGGGAGGGCTCACCCGAGCCCGCCAGAACCACAGGGAGAACGGTGATGCCCCATCAGTTCGGCAAGAACTACCGCATGGCCGCGGAGAAGGTCGAGGCCGGGCGCCTCTATGCGCCCCGGGAGGCGGTGGAGTTGGTCCGTGAGACCTCCATGACCAAGTTCGACCCTACCGTCGAAGCCCACTTCCGCCTCGGCATCGACCCCCGTCACGCCGATCAGGCGGTCCGCACCACCGTGGTGCTGCCCCACGGCACCGGGAGGACGCGGCGAATCGCCGTCTTCGCCACCGGGGAGAAGGCGCGCGAGGCCCTGGACGCGGGAGCCGACCTGGTCGGCGGCGAGGACCTGGTCAAGCAGGTCCAGGCAGGTCAGATCGACTTCGACGTGGCCCTCGCCACTCCCGACGTGATGGGGCTGGTCGGCCGCATCGGCAAGATCCTCGGGCCCCGCGGGCTGATGCCCAACCCAAAGGCGGGAACCGTGACGTTCGACATCGCCAAGGCGGTCCGGGAGGTCCAGGGCGGTCGCATCGAGGTGAGGAACGACCGCCTCGGCAATCTCCACGCCGTGATCGGCAAGGCGTCCTTCGACGACGCCCGCTTGGGCGAGAACTTCGCAGCCCTCATGGACGCGGTGATCCGCGCCAAGCCCTCGGCCGCCAAGGGCACCTACCTGAAGACCGTCACCCTCTGCACCACCCACGGTCCGGCCATCAGGGTCGACCCGGCACAGGCATCGAAGCTCCAGGTGGCATAGCTCCCCCGTGGCCGACCAGCCCATCCGCCTGCTCATCGTCGACGACATCCCGTCGACGCGCGACAACCTGCGCAAGCTCCTCAGTTTCGAGGAGGACATCGAGGTGGTGGGCACGGCCGGGGACGGCAAGGAAGGGGTGGCGGAGGCCGAGCGCCTCCACCCGGACATCGTCCTCACCGACGTGAACATGCCGCTCATGGACGGCATCCAGCTCACCGAGCAGCTCACTCAGGATCTTCCGGCGAGTCCGGTGATCATCATGTCGGTCCAGGGCGAGCGGGACTACCTGCGCCGGGCGATGCAGGCGGGGGCGCGCGAGTTCCTGATCAAGCCGTTCAGCCACGACGAGCTGGTGGCGGCGATCCGGCGTGTCTATGCCATGGAGCTCAAGAAGGGCACCTTCCTGACCCGCGCCGCCGAGCCACCCCCGCCGCTCGCCTCGGGTCGCTCCGGCCCCGGCGAGGTATTCGTCGTCTTCTCGGCCAAAGGCGGCGTTGGCAAGTCGATCATCGCGGCCAACCTGGCGGTGGCTCTGGCCCGGGAGACCGACGCCAGGGTTGCCCTGGTCGACCTCGACCTGCAGTTCGGCGACATCGGAGTGATGCTCAACCTGAACCATTCCCGCAGCATCACCGACGTCGTCGACGCCCAGGACCACCTGGACGCGGAGGTCCTCGACGACATCCTCGCCGTCGGGCCCGCGGGGATCCGGGTCCTCCTCGCACCCGTCAAACCCGAGCTCGCCGACCTGGTGACGCCCGATCACGTGCGCACGGTCTTCGCCGAGATGCGCAAGCTCTGCGACTTCGTCGTGGTCGACGCCTCCAGCCATCTTGGGGAGGCCCTCCTGCAGGTGATGGAGATCGCCAGCAGGATCCTGGTGGTCACCGGCCTCACCATCCCGAGCGTCAAGAACGCGCGCCTGACATTGGGGGTGCTCGAGTCCCTGAACATCGACCCCGAGCGGGTGCTGCTGGTGGTCAACCGGGTCGACGGCTACTCCGACTTCAACAAGGAGGCCACCGAGCAGTACCTCAGGGTGCCGGTGGCGGTCCAGATTCCCCATGACCCCAAGGCGGTGTCCGACGCCTGGAACCAGGGCAAGCCGTTCGTGGAGACACAGCCCGAGGCCGAGATCAGCCGGGCGATCCGCGAGCTGGTCTTCCGCCTCGTCCCCCAGGAGCAGGCGGCGCTGGCCGGCGGCGACAAGAAGCGCCGGCGCGGGATCTTCGGCCGCTGACGCTCAGTCCGAGGAGGACGCCTGGTCGGTGCGGGTGCGGCCCATGCCGAGCCGGCGCCGCCGCTTGGAGCCCGAGGCATCGACCGGAACCGGGTCTGCCTCGGGGCGAGCTCGGAGCGCGGAAGGCGGGGCGAGGAGGTCGGCCAGCCCGCCGATCCGCGCCGCCGCCTGGCTCTGGGGGTGGGAGAGCATGAGGGGCACCCCGCGCGCGATCGAGGTTGCGACCACGCTGGGCTCGTAGGGGATCTCCACGGTGGCCGCGCTCTTCAGGACGTTCTCGACGTAGCCTCGCTCGAGCTCACCCGCTCCGTCCCGGTGGTTGACCACCAGCACGAAGCGCTCCGGGTCGACCTTGAGCACCCCCATCACCGTCTGGAGCAGGCGGGCGTTCTTCACCCCGGTGGCGCTCAGGTCGGTGACCAGCAGGACCTTGTCGGCCATCTCCACCAGGTCCAGGCTGATCTCGCTGAGGTGGGTCGCGGTGTCCACCACGATGCAGTCGTAGGTGTGCCGCAGCTGCTCGATCAGGGCGCGCAGGTGCTGGGTGGTGACGTAGTCGGCCAGCTCCGGGCTGACCGGGGCGGTCAGCACCCGCACGCCGCCCGGACCGTCCACCATCACCTCCTCGACCACGTCATGGTCTGCCACCGCGTTGTTGGCGGCCAGGTCGGCGATGGTGCGCTCCCCGCTGACGTCCAGCAGGATGCCGATGTCTCCGAATTGGAGGGAGCAGTCCACGAGTGCCACCCGGCAGCTGCGGCCCAACGACACGGCCAGGTTGGCCGCGATCACCGACTTCCCGACGCCCCCCTTGGCGCCGACCACGGTGAGGAGCTTGCCCCTGAGAGAGGGCGCGGCGCCGGCCACCGGCGGGGACGTCGGAGCCCCCTTCCGTTGCCCGTAGGCATGCACCCGGCGGATCGCGGCCACCAGCTCGTCGCCGCTGAAGGGCTTCTGCAGGAACTCCCGGGCTCCGGCCAGCATGGCGCGGCGGAAGGCCTCGTTCTCGGCCTCCATGGAGAGCAGGATGACCCCGGTGTTGGGCAGGTACTGCACCAGCATCTCGGTGGTCTGGATGCCGTCCATGCCGGGGAGCCCGGCGTCCACCACCGCCACGTCGGGCTGCGTGCGCAGGGCCTCCTGGAGGGCCGTGTCGCCGTCCCCGGCCACGGCGCAGACGGCGAGGTCCTCCTCCTGCCCCAGGCGCTTGCTCAGGTTCTCGATGATGCGGGCCGATTCGTCGGCAAGGAGCACCCGGATCACCGCATCCCCCTCAGCCGCGCCCGAGCGAGAATCGACGGCGGTTGGCATGGGGGCGGTTGCGGTCGGGCTCCTTCGCCTCGCTGTCGTCGTCCGTTCCCGCGATGTGATCCACGAGCACACGGAACTGCTTGCTGAACTCCGCCTTCGGCTCGGCGATCACGATCTGCTGGCCGTTGTCGATGAAGTCGTCCACCCGGGGTTCGAAGGGGAGGACCGTGAGCACCCGGAAGCGGAGGCTCTCCTCGACCTCGGAGCGCGGGAAGCTCACCTTGGCCCGGGTCTGATTCAGGACGACGCAGATCTTGTCCCGGTCGACGCCGAGTGACTGGAGCAGCTTGAGGGTGACCTTGGTGTCCTTGATGGCGGCGAAGTTGAAGCTGGTGACCACCACGATCTGATCTGCCATCTCGATGGCTTCCAGGTTGCGCTCCTCGAGGTGAGACGGCGTGTCCACCACGATGTGGTCGTACTCCTTGGCCAGCTCGCGCAGGATCGCGCGCAGGTTGGCCGTGTTGACCAGGTCGGCGAATTCCGGGCTGGCGGGCGCCAGCAGGGCCCGCACCCCCTGGGGCCCGGTTGCCATGACCTCCTCGATGAACTCGACGTCCACCTGCTCGCCCTGCTGGGCGAGGGAATCGATGGCCGTGGGGTGGCTCTCGGCATGGAGCATCACGGCGACATCGCCAAACTGGAGGTCGAGATCGACGATCGCTGACCGCTCCCCGTCGGCGGCGAGGGCAACCGCGAGGTTGGTGGCGATCAGCGACTTGCCCACCCCTCCCTTGCCGGAGAAGACCACGACCAGGTCGGCGTGGCCACTCGTCCGGCGGCGGGCGATGCGTGGGCGCACGGGCTGGATCGGCTCGGGCTCCGGCTCGGGGGCGGCGGGCGTCGCGGCCCGGGTCGGGAGAGGGACGCCGGGCCACTCGGGTGCCGCTCCGGTGCCGCCAGCCGGGGGTGGCTCGAACGCCGCCGTGTCGAGCTGGAAGACCGGCACCGAGCTGGGGAAGGAGACCTCGGCGGCGGCCGGTTCGGCATAGGGGGCGGTGCCGGTGGGGGCGGCGGCAAGGCGCTCCGACCACGCGCTGGTGCCGGTGAGACCGGCGCCCGGGGCCTGACCCGGCCATTCCACGGGCCCGAGGGAGGTGGCGGCAGGGGCCTGGTCCTCGGGCTCGGTCGTGAGCGCGGGGGAGGGGAGTGGGGCCGGGGCCACCCCGGGGCTGATGAGGGGCGCGGCTCCCGGCTGAGGCTGCGCAGCCCGTCCGGACGACCCGCCGGCGGGCGGCGCCAAGGGGGGCTCCA
>JBEKAP010000006.1:0-24512 GCA_050015875.1 Candidatus Dormibacteria bacterium
CACGACCTACGCGGACAGCACCGTGACAACTCCGACCTTCGCCGATGTGGCGGTGGGCGACGAACTGCTCGTATACGGCACCACCACCGCGACCGACACCGTCAGCGCGACCAACGTCACGATCGTCGTGAAGCCCGCGGTGGTGGGCACCGTGGCCACGGTGACGCCCGGCGGCGACACCTTCACGCTGGCAGCCTGCAAGGGGGATACCTGGACGGTCACCGTCACGGGGTCCACCGCCTACACGGAACGCGGCGTGACCTCGCCCACCTTCGCCGATGTCGTAGTGAGCGATGAGGCCGTCGTCTACGGGACCTCCACCGGAACCGATGCCGTCGCCGCCAGCACCGTCGTGATCATCCAGAGGCCGATCGTCACCGGCACGGTGGCCTCGGTGACGACCAGCCCCAGCGACAGCTTCACGGTGATGGCCAAGAGGAGCCAGACCTGGACGGTGACCGTGACCGGCTCCACCACCTACTCGGAGCGCAACGTGACCTCGCCCGGGTTCGCCAACGTCGCCGTGGGCGACGGCGTGGTCGTCTACGGGACCTCCACCGGGACCGACTCGGCCACCGCCATCAGCGTGGCGATCATGCAGCGGCCGGTCGTGGTGGGGACGGTGGCGTCGGTGACGACCTCTCCCAGCGACAGCTTCACCGTGGCGGCCTGGAAGCAGCAGACGGTGACCGTGGACGTCACGGGCTCCACGACCTACACCGAGCGCGGCGTGACCTCCGCCAGCTTCTCCAACGTGGCCGTCGGCGACCAGGTGGCCGTCTACGGGACCTCCGCCGGAACCAGCACCTTCGACGCCGTCAGCGTGGCGATCACCCAGCGGCCGGCGGTGACCGGGAAGGTGGCGGCGGTCACAACCAGCCCTAGTGACAGCTTCACGCTGACCGCCCGGGGTGGCCAGACCTGGACCGTGAACGTCTCGGCTACCACCACCTACTCGGAGTGCGGGGTGAGCTCACCCAGCTTCTCCACCCTGGCAGTGGGCAACGAGGTGGCCGTGTACGGGACCTCGACCGGGTCGAACACCGTTGACGCCACCAGCGTGGTCATCCTCTCCCAGCCCTCGCCCCATCCCAAGGCATCGCCCTGGGCGGTCGGGCAGGAGCCGTCCGGCACCCCGGGCCCGTCGGGGTTCCACGTGGCGTCCGGGGTGACCACGGTGCAGGCAACCGGCGGCTCCGGCCGCACCGGCCAGCCAGGTGGCCCGAGTAGCGGCTTCGGCTCCGGCGGCTCGAAGGGCAGCTCCGGCTCCGGCGGCTCTCGACACTGAGCCTGATGGGGGGTGGGGCGGACCTCGGGTGCGCCTCGCCTCCCTCCTTCCGGACAGCGTGCGGTCACGGCGCGCCAATCCGGCTGAACCCTGGAGACGACGGCCGAATCGTCAGCCGTCCCGCAGCACCCCGATGACGGCCTGCCCGTAGCGCGAGGCCTTCGTGGGACCGACGCCCCTCACCTGGAGGAGCTCGGCCACCGAACCCGGATCCCGGTCCGCGATCTCGCGGAGGGTCCGGTCGTCGAAGATCGTGAACGCGGCGCGGGCCTCGGCGCGCGCCAGCCCCAGCCGCCACCGTCTCAGGCGTTCGAAGCGCAGCTCTCCCGACCGGTCCTGGGCACCCCCCGTCGCCGCCGCCACCGCTCGTCGCCCGCCGCGGGAGCCGGGGCGAGGCGATGGTGCCCGCGCCGGATGAGCCCCCCGTGCGGAGGCGGAGAGGGCCACCGACACCCCGCGCGCCCCGCTCAGCACCTCCCGCCCGGCCGGCGTGAGCCCGAGGGTGGGGCGCTCCCCGTGACCGCGCAGCACCAGCTGCTGCTCCACCAGCTGGACGAGGAGGTCGAGCACCACCGCCTCCTCCCATCCCGCCAGTGCGCCAAAGAAATCCAGCTCCCGTACCCAGGGCCGCTCCCGGTTCCAGGCGGAGTCGGCTCCCCGCAGCATGGCGGCCAGGCGGGTGCCCCCGAGGTGGCCGTCGAATCGAGCGACGGCTCGCAGCGCCGCCTTCACCGCGCCGTCGGGGACGGGCAGGTCGGCCCGGCGCGGCGAGAGGCAGTTGTCGCAGGCGGCGCAGCTCCGCGCCACCCCCCGCTCGCCGAAGTAGTCGGCGATCCGCGCATGGCGGCACTCGCGCGTGGTCGCGTACGCGATCATCTGGTCGAGACGGGCGATGGCGGCCTGCTTGAGGCGACCGCGCTCCTCGAAATCGACGGGGGCAGCGGTCAGGCGGCGCACCCCGCCACCTGGGAGCAGAGCGCCCGCGCTCTCCAGCAGGCGCACCGCCGCGTCCGCGGCGCGGCGGTCGAGGTTCGGCACGAGCTCCGCGGCCTGCTGGAGGTCCCAGCGGCCGGTCTGGAGCAGAGCCCGGTAGACCTCGCGCACCGCCTCCCTCTCCGGATACGACTGCTCGATGAACAGCTCCTGGAGGCCGCGGTCGGCCGGGTTGTAGAGGAGCAGGCAGCGCGCCGGCCGGCCATCCCGGCCGGCCCGACCCGCGGCCTGGTGGTAGTCCTCCAGGCATGCCGGGAAGTCACGGTGGATGACCTGGCGGATGTCGGGGATGTCGACCCCCATGCCGAAGGCGGAAGTAGCCACCACCACCCGGAGCTCTCCACCGGTGAAGGCCGCCTGGACCCGATTCCGCACCGGACCGTCCAGGCCGCCGTGGTAGGCGGCGGCGGCGATCCCGTCCGCCCGGAGTGCCTCCGCCGTCTCCTCGCAGTCCCGTATCCGGCCGCAGTAGACCAGCGCCCTGCCCGGCACCTCGGCGAGCGCCCCGGTGACCGCCCGTAGCTTCTCGGCACCCTGCCGGCAGCGCCGCACCTCGAGGGTGAGCCCATTGCGGACAAATCCGGTCACAAGCGTGAAGGGATCCCGGAGCCCCAGGCTCTGGCTGATGTCCGCGCGGACCTGGGGCGTCGCCGTGGCGGTGACGGCAGTCACCGGAGGGCGCCCGCAGGCCGACACCGCCGCAGAGAGGCGGCGGTAATCCTGGCGGAAGTCGTGTCCCCAGCTGGAGATGCAGTGCGCCTCGTCGACGACGAAGCGGGCGACCGCCAGCAGGGCGAGGCGGGCCTCGAAGCTCGGTGTCGCCAGGCGCTCGGGGGCGACGTAGAGGAACCGGAGCCGGCCGCTCTGAGCGGTGGCGAGCGCCTCGCGCTGCGCTCCCGGCTCCATCTGGGAGTGGAGGGCGGCCGCCGCCACCCCGGCCCTGCGGAGGCGGGCGACCTGGTCCGTCATCAGCGCGATGAGAGGGGAGACCACCAGGGTCAGCCCCGGTGAAGCGAGCGCGGGGACCCAGTAGGCGACGCTCTTGCCCGACCCGGTGGGGGCGACGAAGAGGACGTCCCGGCCCGACTCGGCGGCGGCGATGACCTCCGCCTGCCCGGGGCGCAGTCCGGGGAGCCCGAAGACGTCGTGGGCCACCCCGAGCGCCGCCGCGCTCGGCGCGCCCGACGTCACCCTGCCCGCCTCGCCGGCTCAGCCGGGACGGCCGGAGAGGGTCAGCTCGGCGACCACGTAGCCGAGCCAGGGGAGGGCCGCGACCAGCAGCCAGCCGCCGTGGGCGCGCCCGCCGCGGAGCAGGCCCAGCAGGTAGAGACCGGTCGCGAAGGCGCAGGCCGCTGCGAGCAGCCCCGCGGAACCCAGTTGCCAGGCGGTGAAGCTGATGCCGACGAAGCCGAGGATGCAGGCCTGGAAGGCCGCCGCTCCCGCGATGTTGCCGATGGCCAGGCCATCGTCGCCGCCCCGGATCCAGAGCACGCTGTTGAGGCACTCGGGAAGCTCGGTCGCGAACGGAACGGCGACCACCGCCACCAGCAGGGCGCTCAGCCCCAGGCTTGTTGCGGCCGTGTGGATGGCATCGACGAAGAGGCCGGATCCGACCGCGAGGAGGATCGCGCCGGTCAGGAGCTGGGCCGCCACCAACGCGGGTGGCGGAGGGCCCGCTCGCCAGCGGATGAAGTGGAGTGGTTCCGGCGCGCCCTGGTCGGTCGTCCGCTGGCCCAGGGACGCGCGCGCATACGCGATGTAGAGGAGCAGGAGGAGTACCCCGACGACCACTCGCTCCGGTCGAGCGAGCACGGTGGAGCCCACGGCGCAGCCGAACGCGCTGAGGAACACCCCGAGGTCGCGGTGGATCTGGGCGGGCTCGGCCTGGAGCCGGCGGGCTCCAGACCGGGTCAGGAGCGCCACCCCGGTGATCGCCCCTCCGAGGGTCAGGAGCAGGAAGGAGGAGCCCAGCACCGCGCCGGTGGCGATCTTCCCCGAGTCCGAGGCGCCGCCGACCAGCGCCACCACCACGACCATGGTCTCAGGGAGCGCCGTTCCCAGGGCCGCGAGAAGGCTGCCGGTCGCGCCCGACCCGAGGTGGAGGAGATGGCCCGCCCACTCCACGGCATTGGTGAACAGCTCCGAGGCGGCGGCGATCAGCACCAGGGCGCCGGCGAAGAGGAGGGCGGTCATCGGCGCCGCCCGCGCGTCAGGGCGTCCACCGGCGTCTGCAACCAGCTGGTCCCGAAGTTCATCACGTGGCGGAGCGTCACGGGCTGGACGCGATGGACGGGCGCGGCCCCCTGGCTGGCCGACACCGCGTCGCGGATCCGCTCCCGGCACCAGGGGAAGAGGGTTCTCGGCAGCTGGTCGGTCGCGAAGGGGCGGACCGACCAGGCCTCGATGCTGTGTCGGGGCCTGCCGCCGGTGATCTCGCCGAGGAAGACGGCGTCGCCCGCACTTCGCAACCCCTGCCAGGTGTAGACGCCGACCAGCCCGAGCACACGGACGGAGTAGCCGGTCTCCTCCTCGGCCTCGCGCGACGCGGTGACGCCCGGATCCTCCCCCGGCTCGCAGTGCCCGCCCGGCAGCTCCCACCCCGGTGGCCAGGGGCGGAACTGGAGGACCACGCGTCCCCGGTGAAGGAGGACGAGCTGGGCACCGCCCACCGGTCGGACCTGCCCGTCGACGGTCAGGGTTGCGAGCGGCTCGCGCGGGGGCCGGTCACGGAAGAGGAGCCGTGCCAGACGGGTGCTCGGGGACTCGTCCCAGCTCATCGAGTGGCCAGGGCCCCACGCGGACGGCATGTCCCGCGTGGACGGACGGTCCAGCGTGGACGGACGGTCCAGCGTGGACGGGCAGCCCTGTATGGAGCGCTCGATCCCCCCCGGGCACCGTCGCCACGATGCGGGCGCCCGGCGCTCCTCAATCGACGATGACGCGGCGGGGGCGTCGAGACCGGACCTGGGGCGTGGTGACGCGACGTCCCCGGGACGGGGTGCTCGGCGGCGGCGGGTTGCCCTTCTCGAGCAGCGCGGTGATGCCGAGCACCACCTCGCGCTGGGCGTTGAGGAAGTGCGACACCGCCTCCGGGGGCACCAGCTTGCCGAGTTGGCGGCCCGCCTCCTCGAGGAGCCAGAGCGGGATCGGGTTGGGGCTGCTGTCACTCATCGTCTCGATTCCTCCGAAGGCACGCCGCTCATTTCTGGCTGTCCGTGAACGTGATGCGCAGCAGGCCGTCGTCGAGCCTGGCCCGGCCCACCTGCTTGCCGTTCAGGATGCGGGGAAGGGAGATCTCCCGCTTGTAGGCGCCGACGGTGACGTACAGCTCTCCCTCGTTGTGGCTGACGTTGACCTCCTCCTTGGAGATGAAGGGGAGCTGGAGCTGCAGCTCGTAGCGCCCGTTCACCCGGCGGAGGCGCTGAGGGACGGTGTGGTAGTAGACGCGGGCCGGGTCCTCATCACCGAAGAGCGCGCCGGCCAGCTCGCGCAGCCCGTCGAGCCCCACGATCTCGTGGTCGAAGAGCTTGGACCGGCGGATCGGGATCGGGTCGAAGAGCGACTCCACGGACTCGTTGTAGCGGCTCTGGATCGCCCGCCAGGAGGCGAAGTAGCTGTCCGTCACCTCGGGCGGCAGCACCCTGTTGACCACCACCAGGTCGGTGAGGTAGTCGTAGAGGCTGAGGTAGGTGAAGGCGCGCTGGGCCTCCTTGAGGACCATCTTCTCGAGGTTGAGGACCAGGCGCACGGTGCAGGTCTTGGGGTCGCCGAGGATGCTCTTCATGCCCTCCAGATCGAGGAGCAGCCTCTTGATATGGCCGAATATCTCATCCGGCGGAAGCGGGATGGAGACGAAGGGCTGGACCACGGGTCGGGCCACCCTCATCACCGCGCGCGAGGCCGGGAAGAGCCGCTGCAGGTACCAGCGGGCGACATCGGGGAAGGCGAGCAACTGGAGCGTCTCGCCGGTTGGCGCGCAGTCGACGATCAGAGTGTCGTACTTGCCCTCCGCCTTGTGAGTGCGGATCTGCATCAGGGAGGCGATCTCCTCCATCCCGGGGGGCGATGCCAGCTCCTCGGCAACGATGTCGTCGACGCCCTGCGAGGAGAAGAGCGAGCTGAGGTAGATGCGAATCCGATCCCAGTGGCTCTCCAGCTGGTGGAGGGCGTTGACCTCCTGGGCCCAGAGGTTGGTCGCGACCTTCCTGGGCTCCTCGCTGAGCTGGACGTCCAGCGAGTCCCCGAGGCTGTGGGCGGCGTCGGTGCTGATCACCAGCGTCCGCTGTCCGAGCGCCGCGCAGCGGACCGCGGTGGCGGCTGCGACGGTGGTCTTGCCGACCCCGCCCTTGCCCGTATAGAGGATCACACGCATCCGCGCTGCCCTCCGACCTCAGTCGACGACGTGGCTGACGATTGTCCAGGCGATCAGGATGAGGATCACCATGATGCCGGCGATCACGGCAACCCGGCGAAGGTCGGACGGGACGTACGGGACGCGGTCGAAGGGGATGGCCGGGTCGTCGCTGTCCAGGGGCTCCACCATGGCCGCCGCGGTCCCGAAGCGGGCGCTCTTGACCGAGGCGCGCTGCTGGCGACCCGCGGCGATGCTCGCGGCGGACGCCGGGGTGACGCGTTCGACGCGCCGACGGGTGGACTCCGCCGGGCTCGCGACGCCAGCAGGGGCGGCGGCCGCTCCGGGCCGGCTCCCCTCGCCCACCGCGGTCGCGGTGGCCTGGCTCGTCCGGGCGGCGAGCGGCGCGGTCGCGGGGCCCGCCGACGGACGAGCCGGCGCGGCGCCGGCCGGCCGGCGACTGGCGGTGCGCTGCTTCTGCTTCCTGGTCTTCTTGGCCATGTACAGCCGCGAAGCGTAACAGGGGCGGCCGACCCCCTGGCACCTCCGAGTACCCGGCTGCCGCACCGGCCGAACCGGGTGCCCCTGGTACTCTCGATCAGAGATGACCAACCAGGGCGGTCGGGCGGAACGGACGGGGCTGATGGACCGCTATTCGGCCCTCTTCATCACCCTGGCGGCGGCCCTCTGGGCGGTCGACGCCTACTTCCGCCCCGATCTCGTCAATCACTGGAAGCTGTCCGCGAGCGAGATCGTCCTGGTCGAGGACCTGCTCATCAGCCTCTGCTTCCTCCCCGTCATGCGGCGCGTGGCCCGCGAGCTGCGGGCCGCCTCCTGGCGGACCTGGGTGGCCCTCGCCGTCATCGCGGCCGGCCCCCAGGCTTTCGCCACCGTCCTCTTCACCCGCTCCCTCACCTACGCCTTCGCCCCCTCTCTGAGCCACGCCGCCAGCCTCGGGGTGCAGTCGGAGGTCTACCTCCTCTACCTGCTCCAGCCCGCGTTCGGGGCCACCCTCGCGTGGGTCGTCCTCCACGAACGCCGCCGGCCTGCGTTCTGGCCGCTCGCCGCCCTCGCCCTGGCCGGCGCCGCCCTCATCGTCTTCTCCCGGAGCCCCACCGCGCCCCAGGCGCAGCTCCAGGCGGCCCTCTTCGTGGTCGGTGCCGTGGCGCTCTGGGCGGCGGGGACGGTGCTCGGCCGTTACGCCCTCTCGGGGATCTCCTTCGCCAGCACCTCGGCGATGCGCTTCGTCCTGGCCCTGCCGGTGCTGCTCGTCCTGATGCTCACCGACCGCGGCGCGGCGGGCTTCGGTCAGTACTCGATAGGCCAGCTCCCGAGCTTCCTCGGCATCGCCCTGATCCCCGGGCTCATCGCCATGGTCCTCTATTACCGCGCCCTCTCCAGCACCCCCGCCTCGATCTCGAGCTTCGCCGAGCTGGGGTACCCGGCCGCCCTCTTCCTGATCTTCTCGCTGCCCACCCCGGTCGGATTCGGGTCTCCGCTCCAGCCGCTCGAGATCGTGGGAGCTGTGATCCTCGTCGCGGCCGTGACCTGCCTCAACTTCCTGAAGCGGCACGACCTGGTGAGGACGCAGCGGCCGTCCGAGCTGCGCCTGGCCAAGGAGCCGACCGAGGCGACCGGCTAATCCGCCTGGCCAGCGGACGCCGGCTCGGCATGGAACCCGGCCTCGCGCAGCAGCCCGAGTGCCCGATCCAGTGAGGCCGCGTCGATGGTCAGGACCAGGGCCGCGTGGCGCGTGTCCGAGTGCTGCATGTAGAGGTCCAGGATGTTGATGTCGCTGGACCCCATCAGGGTGGTGACCTGGGCGAGCACCCGGGGTCGGTTCTCGATGGGCACGGCGATGTCGACGTTGCGCCCGGTCTGCTCGACGAGGAATCCGCCCAGGGTCTGATAGGCGGCGCCCGCCTCGGTGAAGTGGCGCTCGGTGGCGGGGCGGTCGTCGATGTCGCCGCCCAGCCGGCGCATGGCCTCGGTGAAGGAGCCGAGCACCTCCTGGATGGCACCCGCGTTCTGCGCCAGGATGTCCGCCCAGAGGGTCGGATTGGCGGCTCCGACGCGGGTGAGGTCACGGAAGGAGGGGCCGGCGAAGGAGAGGGCGTCGGGGGAGATGCCGGAGGTGACCTCGAGGAGAGCCACCGCCAGCAGGTGGGGGAGATGCGAGAGCGCGGCGACCAGCCGGTCGTGGCGCTCGGGGTCGACCGCCGTCGGCACCGCGCCCAGGTCGTCCCGGGCAAATTGGGTGACCTTCGCGTAGGCCTCCGGCAGGGTGTCTCCGGTCGGGGTGATCAGGTAGCGGGCGCCCCGGAAGAGGTCCGCGCTCGCGTTGGCCACCCCACCCAGCTGGCTTCCCGCCATCGGATGCCCGCCGACGAAGCGGCGGACGCCGGCCGCGGCGGCGCTGCGCACGATGGCCGCCTTGGCGCTGCCCACGTCGGTGACAAGGGCGTCGGTCGGGGCCAGCTCGGCGAGCAGGGCGGGGATCCGGGAGACAGGCGCGGCCAGGACCACCATGCCGGCACCGCGAAGGTCGTCGAGGCGGGCCGGACGGTCGATCGCGCCCAACTCCACGGCGCGCTCCAGGGTGGCGTCCGCGTCGACGCCGGACACCTCCCAGCCCGTCCGGCGCGCCGCCATGCCGATGGAGCCGCCGATCAGGCCCACTCCCACGATCCCGAGAGTGCGGCTAGACATTGACTCGAAAGTGGACCACGTCGCCGTCCTGGACGACATAGTCCCTCCCCTCCAACCGCTGGCGACCCTGCTCGCGGACGGCGAGGTACGACCCGCCCTCGATCAGCTCCTCCGCTCCCACCACCTCGGCACGGATGAAGCCGCGGGCGAAATCGGTGTGGATGACGCCGGCCGCCTCCACGGCGGTGCCGCCGCGCTGCAGCGTCCAGGCGCGCACCTCCTTCTCCCCCGCCGTGAAGAAGGTGATCAGGTCGAGGAGCCCGTAGGCATCGCGGGCGAGCCGGTTGAGGCCCGGCTCGGGAAGCCCCAGGGAGGCGAGGAACTCGCGCCGGTCCGACGTCGGGAGCTCGACGATCTCGGACTCGATCCGGGCGGAGATGGCCAGGCAGTCGCCCCCATGACGGCGGGCCAGCTCGACCACCGCGTCAGGGGGCGGCTTGGCCGCGTCGGCCTCGCCCACGTTGACCACCACGATGAGCGGGTGGGAGGTGAGCAGGTACAGCTCGTGGATGTGGCCACGCTCCTCCTCGGAGAGGGCCAGGGTGCGCACCGGCTCCCCGGCGTCGAGGTGGTCACGGACGCGGCGCATGACCTCGAGGGCCTCCTCCGCCTTCTCCTTCTGCAGCCGCGAGGTCTTCTCCCGCCGGTCGAGCCGGCGGGTCACCGTCTCCAGGTCCGCGAGCTCGAGCTCCAGCTCGATGACCTCGACGTCTCGCACCGGGTCGACGGCGCCCTCCACGTGGATGACGTCCGCATCCTCGAAACCGCGCGCCACCAGCACGATGGCGTCGCAGTCGCGGATGTGGCCGAGAAACTCGTTGCCCATGCCCTCGTTGCGGCTGGCTCCCCGGATCAGACCGGCGATGTCGGTGAAGCTCACCGTGGCGGGGATCACTCGGGGCGGCGAGAAGATGGCCGCCAGCCGGTCCAGCCGCGGGTCGGGAACCCCCACCACCCCGGTCTTGGGCTGAGTGGTGGTGTAGGGGTAGTTGCCCACCAGAGCGCCGGCCTGGGTGAGAGCGTTGAAGAGGGTCGACTTGCCCGCGTTGGGCAGGCCCACGATGCCCACGCTCAGCGCCATGAGCGGTTCAGCACCCTGCTAGTCGTGCTCCAGCTCAAACTCCGCGTGCAGCGCTCGCACCGCGTCGGCGACCCGGTCGCGGGCGATGATCACGGTGACGTGGATCTGGCTGGTGGTGATCTGCTCCACGTTGATCCCCTGGGCTGAGAGGGCGTCGAAGATCCGGGCGAACATCCCCGGCGTGCCCAGGAAGGCCGTGCCCACCACCGAGACGGTGGCGATCCCGGTGTCGGTGACCACCTGCCCGGCCTGGACGTCCCGGGCCACCTCTTCGAGAACCGGCCGGGAGCGCGAGAGGTCCTCCTCCGCGATCGTGAAGGAGAGGTCGGTGAAACCATCGTGGCTGACGTTCTGGACGATGATGTCCACATTGATGCCGGCCTTGCCGATGGCGCTGAACACCGAGGCGGCGATCCCCGGGCGGTCTGGCACCCGGGTCAGGATGACCTTGGCGACGCCGCTGTCGTGAGCGATGCCGCGAATCTTCTGGCGATCTTCCATGGCAGGATGCTGACAGATGAGGGTACCCGGCTGGTCCCCGAAGGTCGAGCGCACCACGATCGGCATCGAGTAGGTCTCGCCGATCTCCACCGCGCGCGGGTGCATCACCTTGGCTCCGACGGCCGCGAACTCCAGCATCTCCTGGTAGGCGATCTCGGGGATGAGACGGGCTTGCGGCTCGACCCGGGGATCGGCGGTGTACACGCCGGCCACGTCCGTGTAGATCTCACAGCGCTCAGCGCTCAGCTCCACCGCCAGGGCGACGGCCGTGGTGTCGGTCCCGCCCCGTCCGAGGGTGGTGATGTCCAGCGCCTCGTCGACCCCCTGGAAACCGGCCACCACCACCACCCTGCCCCGCTCCAGCTCGTCGATGATGCGCTGGGGGACGATGTCGACGATCCGGGCGCTGCGGTGGACGCTGCTCGTCCGGATTCCCGCCTGCAACCCGGTCAGGGAGATCGCCGGGACCCCGAGCCGCTCCAGCGCCATCGCCATGAGCGGGGCGGTGATGGTCTCCCCCGTGGAGAGGAGCTGGTCCATCTCGCGGCTCGGGGGAGCCGGGTTGACCTTGTGGGCGAGGCTGATCAGCTCGTCGGTGCTGTCACCCATGGCGCTGACCACCGCCACCACCCGTCCACCCTCGGCGCGGCTGGCGGCGATCCGCCGGGCCACACGCTGGATCAGCTCGGCGCTGGCGACGCTGCTGCCGCCGAACTTCTGGACGATGCACCGGTGAGAGGTGTCGGTCATGGCGGGGTCGCTCCCTGCGGTCACGGGGCCAGATCCACTCGGGCGCCGAAGTTGCGGACCGGGTGGGTGACCGGGTGGCCGTCAACTCCGGCCAGCCGGGCCGCCGCCGCCATCGCGGACACGACCGCCTCGGTCCCCCCGGTGCAGAGGGCGAGGACGGAGGGGCCGGCGCCGGCGAGGCAGGCTCCGTGCGCCCCGGCCGCCAGCGCGGCGTCGATCAGCCGGGGCACATGGGGCATCAGCTCGCTGCGGGCGGGCTGGTGCCAGCGATCCCGCATCGCCTCACCGAGGAGCTCGAGGCGGCCGGTCAGCATCGCGGCGACCAGCAGCGCACACCTGGAGGCGTTGTAGATCGCCTCCTCCCGGCTGAAGGAGGAGGGGACCACCCGGCGGGCGGCCTCGGTGCTCATCTCCACGTCCGGGAGGAAGAGGACGGCGCGCAGCTCGTCGGGCACCGCCACCTGGGTGACCGGACCATCGCGGAGGCAGATCACCATGCCACCGAGCATCGCAGCGGCGACGTTGTCGGGATGCCCCTCGATCTCGGCCGCCTGGGCGATGACCCGCTGCGCGTCCCAGCCGAGCCTCGCCATCGCGTTGGCGGCCAGCACGCCGCTCAGAGCGGCCGCGGCGCTGGAGCCGAGCCCGCGTCCGAAGGGGATCGCGTTGCGGCAGGTGATGCGCGCGCAGGGGGGGGCGACCCCGCCCGTCGCGCAGGCCGCGACGAAGGCCCGGGTGATCAGATTGCGGGCGGGGTCGCGGAGCTCCCTGGGTGACTCGGGACCGGGATCGATGCTGACGCCGCCGCCATCGGGCTCGGACCACGCCTCGATCTCGTTCTGCTGCTGAAGAGCCAGGGCCAGGATGTCGAAGCCCGGACCGAGGTTGGCGACGGTGGCGGGGACCCGGACGGTGACGTGCATGCGGGAGGGCTCGGACCTGGTCACAGCCCGATGGCGGCGGCGATGCTGGCAGGGGTCCCGGTCACCGACCGCGGCGGCGGCAGACCGTCGCTGACCGCGGGGAGATCCTTGAGCCCGTTCCCTGTGAGGACGCACACCGCCCGCGATCCGCGCGCGACGGCGCCGTCCTTGACCGCCTTGCGCAGCACCGCGAGCGACGCTGCCGAGGCTGGTTCGCAGAAGATGCCCTCGACCGCCGCCAGGTCGCGCTGGGCGGTGGCGATCTCGAGGTCGGTCACCGAGTCGATCAACCCCTCCGACTCGTCGCGGGCTGCGACCGCGCTTGCCCAGGACGCCGGGTTGCCGATCCGGATGGCGGTCGCGAAGGTCTGGGGGTCGGCGACCGGTGCCCCGAGCACCAGGGGAGCCGCGCCCTCCGCCTGGCCGCCGACCATCCGCGGCAGCTGGGTCGCCCGCCCCGACTCTCGATACTCCCGGAAGCCGCGCCAGTAGGCGGTGATGTTGCCGGCGTTGCCGACCGGGATGGCCAGGATGTCCGGGGCGTCGCCCAGCTCGTCCACGATCTCGAAGGCGGCGGTCTTCTGACCCTCGATCCGGTTGGGGTTGACACTGTTGACCAGGGTCACGGGATGGGTTTCGGCGAGCTGCCGGACCGATCGGAGGGCCTCGTCGAAGTTGCCCTCGATGATCAGAACGGTCGCCCCGAACACCTGGGCCTGGACCAGCTTGCCGAGCGCGATCTTCCCCGCCGGCACGACCACAACCGTGCGCAGTCCAAAGCGCGCACCGTACGCCGCGGCCGAGGCGCTGGTGTTGCCCGTGGAGGCGCAGATGATCGCCCGGCTACCGCTCTCCAGCGCCTTGGCCACCGCAACCACCATCCCGCGATCCTTGAACGACCCGGTCGGGTTGAGCCCCTCGAACTTGAAGTGGAGGGAGCGGAGACCCAGGTCCACCCCGATGCGGCGGGACTCGATGAGAGGTGTCCCCCCCTCGCCAAGGGTGATCCGCGGGGTGTCGGCGGTGAGCGGCAGCCGCTCGGCGTAGCGCTGGATCACGCCCGCTCCGCGCGGGCTGCCGGCCGCCGTCATGCCGTCTCCCCCAGGCGGTCCAGATGCTGAAGGGCCGTGACCGGCAGTCCGAGGTCTCGAAGGGCCGCCAGACCTCGGGCCAGGGCGGCTCTCGTGGCCGGGCCGGTCAGCACCACCAGCTCATCGCCGGTGCCTCCAGGATCGATCCGCTCCACCGCAACTCCTCCCCGCGTGAGCGCTTCGGCAACCACGGCAGGAGCATCTGGGCTGCCGTCCACTCGAAGCCGCAGCCAGAAGGCCGCTGCCGCCGCCTCCGCGTCCTTGACCGCAGCCGGCGTGGCTTCCGGCTGGGGCACCTCGGTGCCCGCGCGGCGTGCTCGGGCCACCGCGACGATGTCGCTGAGCACGGCGCTGGCGGCGGCTTCGGCCCCTGCTCCGCGTCCCCTCAGGACCACCCGCCCGGCCAGATCGCTGTCGATGACGACCGCGTTGTCGGCCCCCTCCAGGTCGCTCAGGGCGTGGCCGGAGCGTGGCACCAGCGTCGGCTGGACCGAGAGCGTCAGCCCTTCTCGCGACCGTTCGGCAGATGCCACCAGCCGGATCACCGCTCCGATGCGGGCTGCCGCCACGACGTCGGCGGGATCGATGTCACGGACGCCGCGACGCTGGACCTGTTCGGGGTGGACCTCCGCGCCCATCGCGAACCAGGCGAGGATGCAGAGCTTCTGGGCGGCGTCGTGGCCGTCCAGGTCGCTGCTCGGGTTGGCCTCCGCGTACCCCCGCGCCTGCGCGTCGGCGACGGCGCGGTCGAAGTCGTCCCCCGCCTCGAGCCTTCCCAGGATGTGGTTGGTGGTCCCGTTGATCACAGCGGTGACCCGCTTGATCTCATCACCCCGCAGCGAGTCGCGGAGCACCGCGAGAGCCGGGATGGCGGCGCCCACCGCGGCCTCGAAGGCCAGACCGCCGCTCCCGGGCCGGACGGTGGCCACCAGCCGGCGGCCGGTGGTGGCGATGACCGCCTTGTTGGCGGTCACGACGCCCAGCCCGCGGGCGAGCGCGGTGGCGATCAGGGTGCCGGCCGGTTCCAGCCCTCCCAGCAACTCCACGACCACATCCACGTCCGGAGCCGCCACCGCCGCCGCCGCGTCGGCCTCGACGGTCACGCCACCCGCGGACAGCTCCCGAGCGCGGTCCGGGTCTCGCTCGGCAACGCGTCGCAGCACCAGCGGGCCGCCGCTCCTCGCGGAGAGGCGGTCGGCGTGCACCATCAGCTCGCGGGCGACCGTCGCGCCGACAGTCCCCGCGCCGAGCAGCGCGACCCCAAGCTCTGTGGCCATTGGCGGCCGAGTCTAGTCGACCGGGTGACCCGGCCCGGGTCAGCTGGTCTCGGCCGGCTCCGTCAGGGGTGGCGGCGGCGAGCCGGGACGGTACCGGCTGAGCCCTGGGAAGCGCGACTGCCGGGCGAGCAGGCGGAGCAGCGGGATGACCGCGCCGGACGGGACCGGGTCACCCCAGAGGTGCCCCTCGGCGGCATCGCAGCCCAGGCCGTGGATCGACGTGCGCGCCGCCTCGTCATCCACCCCTGTCGCGATGACGGTGAGGCCGAGGGCGTGGGCCAGCTCGACGATGCCGCGCACCGCCGCCGCCTCCACACCCTCGCGGCGCGCCGATGCGACCAGCGCGCCATCCAGGCGCAGCTCGGTGAAGGGCAGGGCGCGCAGGCGGAGCAGGGAGGTGGAGTCGGAACCGTAATCGTCCAGGGCAATGTTCACCCCCATCTTGGCCAGGGATCGCAGGACCGGCGCCTCCATGGAGAGGGTGGTGTTCTCGTCGACCGTGATCGAGAGGGACGCAGCCGGCACCCCCCAGCGCTCCAGAAGGCCACTCACCGCTCGCGGGAGCTGGCGATCCTGGACGTTGCGACCGGCGATCTTCACATTCACCCGCAGCGCGTGGCCCTGTTCGCGCCACGTGGCCTGCTGCTGGACGGCCAGCCCCAGGACGGAGCGGGTGAGCGGCCGGATGATCTCCGTCTCCTCGGCGGCGGGGACGAACCGGTCCGGGGTGAGCAGACCATGCCGCTGGTGACGCCAGCGCACCGTCGCGTCCAGGGCGAGCAGCGCCGAGTCGGCGAGCCGCACCACCGGTTGGTAGAAGAGCTCGAGCTCCTGGTTGTCGATCGCCCTTCGCAGCTCCGCCAACCGCACCGCCCGGTCCTCGACCTCGGACGTGTCATCCGCGGGCGTGTAGACCCGCCAGCCCCGGCGAGCCTGCTTCGCCGCCTGGCGGGCGATCTCGGCGTGAATCATCAACGTCTCCGCGTCCCCGCCGTGATCCGGGAAGTTGGCGATGCCGATGCTGATGCCGGCCTCGACGGCATGCCCGTCGACCGTCAGCGGATCCTTGAAGGAGGCGAGGACCTGGCGCGCGATCCGAGCGCTGGCGGCCGGGGTGGCGCTGCCTCCCGGGATGACGGCGAAGTCGTCGCTGCCCAGCCGCGCCACGACGTCGGTGGCCCGCAGGGTCTGCCGGAGCCGCTCCGCCACGGCCACGAGCAGACGGTCCCCGACAGCGTGGCCGAGGCTCTCGTTGACCTCCGCGAAGCGGTCCAGATCGAGGAGGAAGACGCTGAACGGAGCGCGCCGGGCGACGGCAACCGCGAGGCGCCCGAGGAGAGCCTCGCGGAACTGCCGGTCGTTGGGCAGCCCGGTCAGGCTGTCGTGGAGGGTCTGGTGGAGCAGGGCCGCCGACTGGGCGCGAACCTCGGACATGTCGCGCACCACCACGATGCGCCCCTCTCCGTCGGCGACCAGGCGGCTGTCCACCTGCGCCGAGAAGCTGGTCCCGTCGCGCCGGAACGCCGCAACCTCCGCCTGGCCGGGGCCGCTGCCCCCCATCGGCAGATCGGAAGCTCCAGGGCGGAATGCGGGCAGCAGCTGCTCGACATGACATCCGGTCAGGGCGCCGTCGACCCCTCCGAAGAGCCGGTGGGCCGCGCGGTTGGCGAGTGTCACCTGCCCGTCGCCGTCCAGGATCAGGATGGCCTCGGTCACGGCGTCGGCCACCGCCCGCAGCCGGGTCGAGGAAGCGGTCAGGTCGGCTGCGCGCTCCTCCAGCCGGTTTCGATCACGCCGGAGTCGACGCGCGAGGACGACGGAGCCCGCCGACATCAGGGCGAGGAGGATCAGGGCGGTAAGCAGAGTGACGCCGACGTTCATTCGCTTCGCGCCGACACTACCTGACCACCGCCGCCGAATCGCGACGGTCGGGTGACGGTGCGACGGAGAGTCGGTGCAGCCGTGGGCACCCGCCGTATCCGCCCGGTGGTACGGTGGACGCCAGCCATGGCATCCCAGATCTCTCCGCGGCCTCATCCGTGATCGAGGCCACCGCCGAAGTCACCGTACCGGTCGGGAGAGAGGAGGCTTACGCAGCCCTCTCCGACCTGGAGCACGCCGACTGGCTGCCCGGCGTGAAGGGCCTCGTGCACATCGGCGGGCCCGCTCAGGGGGTCGGCGCCCGCTACGAGGTCGAGGCGGGCATCTCGGGCCGCCACCTTCGCGGGGTGCTCATGTGCACCGAGGCGATCCGTCCCGAGCGCACCGTCATGACCCTCGAGGACGGTCTCGACCTCACCATCACCGGCACGGTCGTCCCGGTGAGCGGCGGCTGCCGCGTCGAGCTCACCGCCCGGTACACGGTCGGCAACGGCCTCACCGGCCTTGCCATCGAGCGGGCCAGTGCCGGGGCGGCGCGCCGAGAGGTCTGCAGGGCCGTCGAGCACTTCGCGGCCCAGTTCGGCCGCAAGGCGTCGGCCGGGGTTTGAGCCCCGGCAATGGGAAGGTCTCTCCTCCCGGCGGGGTGGTGACCCCGGCATGAGCGTTCGCGACGACGACACCGAGCTCGACGCCCTCGCCTCTCAGATCCATGCCCATCCGAAGCTCTCCACCGAGGCCGTCGAGGCGCTGATCTCCTCCGCACGAGCGGGCGTCGAGGAGGCCAACGCCACCCTCATGGAGCACTCGCTGGGTGCCGTCCTCACCGAGGCGGTGGCCCACCGAGATCGCGGCGTGGACCTCCTCGACCTCTTTCAGGAGGGATCACTCGCGGCTCTCGTGGCGGTCGAGGAGTACGTCGAGCGCGGTGGGCGCGCCGCCGGGCTCACGAGCTACGTCCGCAAGGTCGTCAGCCTCCATCTCGACCGGATCATCCAGGAGCACGAGGCGGCCGCCGTCGAGGCTGCCGAGCTCGTCGAGGACACTCGCCTGCTCGACGTTGCCCTGGTGGCGCTCCGCCGCCACCACGGTCGAGAACCCACCCCCACCGAGCTGGCCGCCGCCCTCCAGTGGTCCCCGGAGCGCGTCGAGCTGGTCTCGGGGGTGCTGGCGATCGCTCGAGAGGAGTTCGATTCCGACATCGTCCAGTACCTCGACGATGCTGACGACGGCGACGGCGACGGCGCCGGCGAGAGGGAGTAGAGGCTCCGGCCGCCTCGGCCCGCTGGAAACGCGCTGTCAGGGCTCGCGCAGGTCCTCGTGGCGCCAGTCGAGGTCGCGCAGCTCCGGAGCGGGTGCGCCCCGCTGCACCGCCCCAGGGCCGAAGCGGCGCTGGAGCGCATCGAGCGTGGCGTCCAGCCTGCGTTCGCGTGCCACCCGCGGCGCGTTGAAGAGGTCCAACTGCGCCGCGTCCTCCAGATTGTGCACGCCCACCCCGAGGAGTCGGACCGGCCGGTCCGGTTGCCGGGTGGCCGCCAGGAGAGCGAGAGCGGCGGACGTGATGGCCGCGTCGCTGTCCTGCGCTCCGTCGAGGGAATGCTGCCGGGTCAGGGAGGTGAAGTCTGCGTAACGGAGCTTGAGGCTGACGGTGCGGGCGCTCAGCCCCGCGGCACGCAAACGTCGCGACACGTCGGCGGAGAGGTGGCGCACGCGGTCACGCAGCTGGCCGGCGTCGGCCACGTCCCGATCATAGGTCTCCTCACGGGAGATCGACTTGGCGGTGTTCGGGGGGGTGACCCGCGAGCCGTCGATCCCCCGTGCTCGGCGGGTCAGGGAGTGGGCCGCCGCCCTGCCCAGGCGCCGCTCCAGCAGGGCTGCCGGATGGCCGGCCAGCTCGCCCAACGTTCGGAGGCCCAGGCCGGCGAGGGTGGTCGCGGTGGCCGGGCCCAGCCCCGGGAGGGTGCGGAGCGGAAGCGGGCCGAGGAACTCCGCCTCGTCGCCCGGGCGGACGACGACGAAACCTCTCGGCTTGCGCAGATCGGAGGCGATCTTGGCGACGGTCTTCGAGGTGGCGATCCCGAAGCTCGCGTGGAGCCCGGTGGTGGCGAGGATCCGATCACGGAGGGTGGCGGCCATCTCCTCGGGATCGCCAGGAGTGGCGGTCACGTCCAGGTAGGCCTCGTCCAGGGAGAGCGGTTCGACGAGGGGGGTGAGCTCGCGGGCCAGGGCGAAGATCTGGGCAGAGGCGCGCCGGTACGCGGGGAAGTCGACCGGTAGCACCGCGGCTGCGGGGCAGAGACGCACCGCTCGTCCCAGCGGCATCGCCGAGTGCACCCCGTAGCGGCGCGCCTCGTAGGAGGCGGCGGAGACCACGGCACGGGCGGTGTGGCCGTCCCCTCCCCCGCCGACGATCACCGGGCGTCCGCGCAGCTCCGGATGCCGCTCCTGTTCCACCGACGCGTAGAAGGCGTCGAGGTCGAGGTGGATGATCGCCCGCACCCAGCCCATCAACCGATTCTGTCGCACCCACGCCGGTGACGGCTGCCGGCGAGCCCCGCCGGGCCGCGCTATCCGATGGACCCGGAGGGCCGGCGGTCGGCGAACTCCTGGAGGTCGTCCTGGGTGAGGTAGCCGGCGGCGATCAGCAGCTCGACGTAGCTGACCCCGAGGTGCGGGGCGGCACGGCGGAGCACCCACGGCGGCGGGTTGTCCTTGTTCTTGTTGACCGCCTGGTAGAAGTAGATCTGGTTGAGGTCGCAGAGCAGCGCCAGTCGATGGAGGGAGATGCCCCGCGCGCGGCAGCGGTCCTTGAGGTAATCACGAAAGGCGCCATCCATCATCTCGTTTCCTGCCTGGTGCCTCGGGACCAACGGTATGTGCCGTCGCCAACGACGCTACCACGGTTGCCCCCCTCCTGCGCCGGGAAGAGCAGCTCGACCAGCTCGGAGATGTGATCGATGACGGCATCCGCGTCGTCGGGCCCGGGGTCGTCCCGATGCTCCCGCGTCCGTATGGTCGCCATTCCCGCCGAACGGGCGCCCGCCACGTCCTCGCGCCACCGGTCTCCCACCATGGCGCACCGCTCCGGCTCGACATCCAGGGCGGCGAGGGCGGCGGAGAAGATCTGAGGAGACGGCTTGCGCCAGCCGACCTCGCTGGAGAAGATCACCGCGTCGAACCATCGCGCCAGCCCGAGGTGAGCGATCTGACCGTGCAGACTGGCGGGGCGATACGGGGCGTTGGAGCAGAGGCCGAGGCGAAGCCCCCGCCGGCGCAGCTCCTCGAGGGTGTCGACCACGCCCGGGGTGACCACGGCACCATCCCACCAGGCCTTCTGCACGATGGCCGCGATCTCGTCGAGGAGCTCATCGGTGGGTTGCAGGCCGAGCGCTCCGTAGGCGCGACGCTCCTCGGCCGCGACGTCGATCTCAGCGAAACCCCCCGTCGCGTCGTGCTGCGCCACCGCCCGCTCGACGCGGTCGTGCACCTCGGCGAGCAGCGTCTGAACTGGTGGCACCGGGCCCAGGCCCGCGTCCACCAGCCGGCGAGCGACCTCCGCGTGGGCGGCGAGCAGGGCATCGTCCGGCCGCCTGAAGGTGACCAGGGTCAGGCCGTAGTCGAAGAGCAGCGCCTCGGTCGCCGCGCCGGCCATCAGCGGGGTTGCTGGCTGCGTCCGGGACCGCCCCGCCGCTTCCTCCCCGAGACCCTTCGCCGCCGGCGCCGCCCGGAACTGCCCGCCGCCGCGGAGCGGACGAAGCGATCGTAGAACGTCTTCGAGGGGTGGGCCTCGGTGGGGAGCCGCGCCCTGGCTCCCGGTGCGGCCGCGACCCGGGCCGCGTACTCGCCGAGCAGCGCCTCCAGGGGGCGTTTGTCGCTCGCCGAGGGGGAGGCGGTCTCGGCCCATGGCTGGGCGGTGGACGTCTCAGCCTCCGGCGGCGGAGCCTCCTCCTCACCGGGGACCGAGTCGATCAGCTCCTTGATCGCTCGGGCGACCACATCGTCCGAGGCGCCGGCTCCGTTGGCAGGAGTGCTCATGTCGCGGTCGAGCCTGGATCCGGGGTGCCGGCCCGCACCCGGAATCCGGCCAGGGCCAGTCCGGCGATGGTCTTGATGTCGACGGCGTCCTCGGCGATCAGGCGTCGGGCCTCGACCTCGGTGAAGAGCTGGGCGATCACGTGCTCGTCGGGGTCGGTGTGGGCGTTGCCGGGGCTCAGGCCGCGGGCCGCGAAGAGGTGGAGCATCTCTCCGCTGTACCCGGGCGCCACCGGACCGATGGCGAGGCGTTCCCAGGTCAGCGCGGTGTACCCGGTCTCCTCCGCCAGCTCCCGGCGGGCCGCCGACTCGGGCTCCTCGCCGGGGGTCAGGGTGCCAGCCGGGATCTCCCAGAGCGCCCTTCCCACCGCATGGCGCCATTGACGCACCATCACCACCCGGCCATCGGCATCCGTGGCCACGATCGCGACCGCACCGGGGTGCTCGACGATCTCCCTGCCCGCGAGATTGCCGTCCGCCGTCTCCACGGTGTCGTCGTGGACGGTGAGCAGCCGGCCCTGGAACACGGTCCGCCGCTCCACCGGGTGCTCGCGGAGCAAGTCGTCGGTCATGCTCCGAAGTCTGACAGCAGCCACACGGGGGCGGTCACGAAGGGACCGAGGGGCGCGCGCTCGGCGATCGCCTGTGGTAGGGTGCCCGGGTCACGGATCGATCCGATCGCGTCCTGCACGGCGGTGGTTGACTCCGCCGGTCCGAGGCCCACCGCCCTAACCGCGGTGGAACGGAGACCCAGCTGCGCCGTCCCCCACCATCGAGCAGCGAGGTGACGGGGTTCGGTCGGGCGGTCAGGGGAGATGACCTCTATGCGAACCGTGATGCGCCTTCCCGAGAGGGCAGGCCGGCGTGCCGGCTCCCTCCTGCGGTCGGCGCGGCACCTGGCCCCGCCGCTGCGCGGCCGGGGCGGCCGCATCTGGATTCCCCGGCGCCTGGCGGAGCTGGTGGCCGCCATCGCCATCCTTCCACTCGGCGCCGTGCTGACCCTCACCGTCGCCGCGTTCTCCGGCCCGTCCGCCGCCCCGTCCCAGGGTCCGCCGATCGGCTCCGCCGGGTCGCTTCTCCGCTTTCAGATCCAGCCGCTCGGCAACCCGTCGACCGCCGTCAACAGCGGGATCAGCACCCCCGTTCTCGCCAGCCTGCCGCCCGCCCCGCAGCTCGCCCCGCTCCAGGTGGTCGACGGCACCGAGATCCCCGACGACCCCTACTCCACAGCCGAGGTCGAGGCCATCATCACCCAGGCGGCTGACGCGGATGGGGTGAATCCCGCCTGGATGATCCGCACCGCAACCTGCGAGTCGACCCTCCACACCAACTCGTACAACCCGTCCGGTCCCTACTACGGCCTCTTCCAGTTCCTCATGTCCACCTTCAAGGCGCACGGGGGCACGGACATCTGGGATCCGGTCCAGCAGTCGGAGATCGCGGCCAGCATGTTCGCCTCCGGTGATTCCTCGGCCTGGCCGGTCTGCTCGCTCGCCTGACCGCCCTCAGCTGACCTCGGTCGCGTAGAGCCGGCACGACGCCGGCTGGGCAGAGACCTCGACCGGTACGGACGCCGGCATCGAGCCCCCTCCCGGCCAGACCGTGGGCAGGAGCCCGCCGCCCACGATGGCTCCGGTGCCGTCCTGGCAGGCCGCGGAGACGCTGATGAGGGTTCCGGCGGCGACCTGCCCGCTCAGCGTGGCCGAGGCGTCCCCCTCGTATCCGACCGATCCCGCGCAGGGGGAGCCGCACGCGTACGTCGCCGGGGATGCTGAGATGACCGTGCGCTCCCCGGCCTCCCAGCCCCCGACGGTGACCGAGACCGCGGTGCTGGTGGCACCCTCACACGAGCCGGTGCAGAGTGCGGTGGCCGCGAGGGTCTCCCCCGGGGCCAGCGACACCGGCTCCGCGGCGAAGGAGTAGGTCCCGCCCGGGAACTGGACCGTGAAGCCGACCACCACCCCGGTGGCGATGTGCGCCGAAGCCTGGTTGTGGAGCACCGCGACCGGGTAGACCTGGAGGTCGTATGCGCCTAGACCCGAGGCCGTCACCGTGACCTGCTCCGTGTCCGGGCTGGAGGTCGGAGATGGCGTCCGCTCCGCCGACGCCGTCGGCGGGTGCGGCGGGGGCGAGGTCGCCGAGGACCCCGGCACCGTGCCTGCGCACGCGGTCACCGCCAGGGCGAGGAGGGCGACGGACAGGTGTCGCAACACACGGCGATGGTAGGCACTTGGCAGGCACCGCCACGCTGCGTCGCCTTGCCGGGGCCGCCGCAGACGCAAAGCGGGCGGAGGAGCACTTCGCTCCTCCGCCCGTGACAGGGGTATCCGGGTCGCTCAGCTGGAGAGGTCGCTCTTGATGGTCTGGATGTCCGTCTTGCACTTGCCGAGGTCGGTGCGTGCGGTCTGCGCCTGGTCCCTGGCGGAGACCAGGGTCGGCTGGTTGCCGGGATAGCCGGAGGGCAGCAGGTAGATCACGTCGGAGACGATGCCCGTCGACGCCGACTGGGCGGCCGCCAGCTGGGTGGTGCAGTCGTTGAACGCGGTCTGTGCCGCCGCCTTCTGTGCCGCCGAGGCGCTGCTGTTGTTGATCGCGGTCTGGATCGAGGGCAGCTTCGACGAGAGGGTGGACTCGACGGTCGCCTCGGTGTCGGCGGCGATCACCAGGTGCACCTTGGGCTGCTCGAGGAGGAAGACCCGGTAACCCGTGACGATCGTCGCGGTGTCGGCGAGCGCCTGTGCCACCGTGGTGTCGGCGTCGATGGTGGCGAGCAGCGTCTGGAGGCCGCTCTCGTCAGCCGAGATCTGGCCGAGCAGCGTCCCCCTGTCGCTCGAGGTGAGGTCCGCGCTGTTGTTGACGTCCGCGGTCATCGTCTGGAGCGCGGTCTCCCGCGCCGAGACCGCGCTGGAGGCGCGCTGGTCGATGCACGCCAACCGGGCGGCGACGGTGCCCGAGCACGCACCCGGGGCGGCGGTCGGAGAGGGGGAGGTGGCAGTCGGAGCGGGAGAGGTGGCGGTCGCAGCCATGGCGGGCAGGACGCCCGCGGCGGCGAGGGCGGCGCTCACCGCCAGGGCGGCGATGCCGATGCGGACAGGGTGGTGCAGATTCATTGGGCCGGGTCTCCTTCGCTGGTCGCCAGGCCCTGGTTGACCTGGCCGATCTGGTTGTCGATCTGGTTGTCGATCTGGTTGAGCTGGTCGTCGATCTGACCGAGCTGGTCGCTGGTGGCTCCGGAGCCGGAGCCGGCTGCGCTGGTTCCGGCCGCGCTCGGGGCGGCTGCGCTGGGGGTGGCCGCCAGGGAGCTCGACGCGGAGGTCGCACCCACCGGGCTGCTGATCGGAGCGACGCTCTGTGCCGATGGTGCGGTCGGCGCCGGCAGCGACTGCGCGCAGGCCGCGATGAGGAGCAGGGCCGTGCCGGCCAGAGCGGCGGAGCCGAGCCTGCCGAAACGTCGCATCGATGTGGTCCTCCTGTTCATCTGAACGTGGACCCCATGCTGGCACCGGTCAGGCGGCGACTCCCTGAGAGGCCGCTGAAGTTCTTGCCACGATGCGGTGGCGGCGCGCCTTTCTCAGCCGCGCCTCAGCTTCGAGTGGTGAACTCGCTGCGACGGAAGAGCGCGTGCAGGGGCAGGGACC
>JBEKAP010000007.1:0-23975 GCA_050015875.1 Candidatus Dormibacteria bacterium
CGGCGCCGCGCTCTTCGCCCTCCGGGCCGCGACCGGTCGCCGCTGGCTGCTCATGGCCGGGGCGTGCCTCGGCGTGGCCTGCGCCGCCAAGGGCAGCGGGCCGGTGACAGCCGTGCTGGTCATCGGGTGGGCCGCCGGCTTCCCCGGACGCAGGCATCCGCTGCGGACAGTGGTGACCATGGCCGTCCCCGTCCTCCTCCTCTCCGGCGTCTGGTATCTGCGCAACTGGGCGGAGTTGGGCAGCCCCGTCTTCCCCTACGGCCTCGCCGTGGCGGGACACGTCATCTGGAGGGGCGGTCCGGACCCGCTCACGGCCGGTGATCCCACCTTCGTGACCGCCCTACTTCAGCACCGCTGGGCGACGCTGAGCCAGGTGGGGGCCTACCTGGTCGACCTGCTCGGACCTCTCCTGATCGCCCTTGTCGCTGCGCCCGGCGCCGTCATCTGGGCCGCTCGGCGCCACGACGCCCCGCTCGTCGCCGTGCTCAGCCTTGGATTGGTCCTCGTCCTGGGATACTTGATCACCCCCTACACAGGCAGCCCGGTGGATCAGAACCTGGGCTCGGCAACCCGATTCGTGCTCTGGTGGGCGGACCTCCTCGTGCTCGGGGTGGTCCTGATCCTTCCCTGGCGGCCGCTCGCGCTCCTGGCGGCCGCCGCGGTCATCTTCGGCGGAGACCTGGCCCTCCACCCCAGCTTCCACCCCGCGCTCATCGTCACCCCGAAGGCGGCCTGGCTCACCGCGGCGCTCACGGCGGCGGTGGTGGTGGCGTGGGTGTTCACCAGCTGGTGGCGGGATCGAGGTCACCGGCTGCCCCGGCCACGGTGGCCGCTCCTGGTTGCGATCCCCTTTCTGGCGCTGCTCCTCCTCGGCCTGCAGAGGCCGGACCACGATGCCGTGACCGTCGCGCTCCAGCGGGTCGGGCAACCGGACGGCCTGGTGGTCGTGATCCACGACGCCGATATCGCCGACATCGAGGGGACGTACTTCTCGGTGCCGGTTCGGTACGCGGCCGCAGGCTCGCCCGGGGCCCTCCGCGCCTTCACCACCCCCGCCGAGATGAATGCCTTTGTCCAGAGAGTCGATCCCGCCCTTGTCGTCGTCGGCGATGACGGCATCGAGGCCCTGCCCCCCGGCTGGGCTCCACCGGCGGCGTGGAAGTATCTGGGGCCGTTTGCCCGGAACTCGCGGATCTACCAGCCCTGAGGCGGCCTCGGGTTGCACGGGGCGGTCAGCGAGCTGGATGCGAGGTGTCCGGACCGCCCCGGGTACCATCTCCACAGCGCCCGCATCGTCTAGCGGTTAGGACCTCACCCTTTCAAGGTGGCAACCGGGGTTCGACTCCCCGTGCGGGTACGGCGGCGTGTCCACCCTCAGGCCACGAACTGACCGGTCGCCATCAGGGTGGCGAGGAAGCCCATCCAGCCCGCCGACACCGCGATCAGCACGGAGCGCGACCGGGGGTGGCCCCGGGTGACGTCGGCCAGCGCCAGGTAGATCGGCACCACCGACATCTCGTACCTCGGCACGCTCAGCCAGTAGATGAGAGAGGTGGACATGAGCCACGCGACCGCGGCGAAGACGGTGAGCGAGGGCGCCACGATCCGCCAGTGCCAGGCCAGCCAGAGGACGGCGATCAGACCCGCGATGCCAAAGATCAGCTCCATGCCGAAGACGAAGCCATAGGGACCGTCCACGAACGACTGGAAGGTCGCCCGCGCTCCGTCCCACGGCCAGGCGAAGATGCGGTTGAAGGAGGCCGACCGCTCCACCTGCAGGTAGACGAGAGGGTTCCCCGTGGAGAACCAGCCGTAGGCCACGAAGAGCAGGGGGGAGAGCGGGGTCGCGAGGATGGCGATCAGGCCGCGTCCGGGCCTGCCCCGCCGGCGGAGCAGGTGGTCGACGATCAGCGCCGGGACGAGGGCCACGCCGGTGACCCGCACCAGCATGGCGATGGCGGCGGCGATGGAGGCGCGCCCGTCCTTGCCCCGGCGCATGTAGTAGAGCGAGGCCGTGGCGGCGGCGAGGAAGGTGCTCTCCGAGAAGACCGCGGTCAGGTAGACCGCGTAGGGAAAGACGGCGAGCGCCCAGCAGGCGAAGCGCGCCGCCGGCTCGTCGCCCCGCTCCAGCAGGATCAGCTTGGCGAGGAACACCAGGCCGATCAGCTCCGCGATGGCGCTCACCACGATGCCGGCGACGATGGTGTTGGGCACCACGAAGGCGGTGATGTGGACGAGCAGCGGATAGCCGGGGAAGTAGGCCCAGAGGTGGCCCGCGCTGCCGACCGCCAGGCTGAGCGGACCGCTCGGATAGCCCTGCCGGGCGATCTGGCTGAAGGCGGCTCCGTCCCAGAGGGCAAAGGGCTGCAGGAGCGCCGAGCCGGACGGCGGGCTGGGCCCTGGAGCGCGCGCCCAGACCGTCAGCATGGGCAGCAGCAGGCCGATCAGCTTGCTGGCGGCGAAGGGGGGAAGGACGATGCGCAGCACGCCGCTCTGGCGGGCGGCGCCCTTCCGAGCCGCGGCGAGGAGGGACGCCATCGCCGGCGAGTCTATCGGTCGCCCTTTCCCTCCGGTTGCCGCCGGTATACTCGAATTCGTATCGGCAATCCGCCAACGCAGAGGTGTCATGCCTGCCCGCGACGAGGTCCCCCCGATGCCCTCCACCGCCGGAGCGATCCCCGCGTGGGGGATGGGCGACGAGCGGAGCGGCGCCGTCCCGGTGGTCGGCCGTCCGCCTGGCGGTGGGTCGCCGCGCCGGGTCGGCTTCTCCGTCTCCGGCCTCGACGCTGCCATCGTGGTAGCCGTCCTCCTGATCTGGACAGGCCTCTTCGTCTTCTTCTTCGCGCAGCGCTGAGCAGCGTCCGGTGGCGCCCATCCGAACGCGTTTCGCCCCCTCGCCCACCGGTTTCCTCCACCTCGGCAACGTCCGCACCGCCCTCTTCGCCTGGCTTGCCGCGCGCTCGACGGGGGGCAGCTTCGTGCTCCGCATCGAGGACACCGACCAGGGGCGGTACGTTCCCGAGAGCGAGGCCGCCATCCTGGAGACGCTCAACTGGCTGGAGCTCACCTGGGACGAGGGACCGGAGGTGGGCGGCCCGCACGGTCCCTACATTCAATCGCTGCGCCGCGACCTCTACGCCGAGCACGCGCTCCGGCTGGTCGATTCCGGAGCCGCCTACTGGTGCACCTGCGCCCCCGAACGCCTCGCCGAGATGCGTCTCGAGCAGCAGCGCCTCCATCAGCCCCCGCGCTACGATCGC
The DNA here is from genome assembly GCA_050015875.1 of Candidatus Dormibacteria bacterium. Taxonomy (GTDB): domain Bacteria; phylum Chloroflexota; class Dormibacteria; order Aeolococcales; family Aeolococcaceae; genus Changshengia. The sequence goes on from JBEKAP010000007.1 coordinate 3,261, forward strand.
CGCTGCCTGGCCCGCCAGGACGAGGTGGCCTCCGAGCGCGCCGCCGGGATGCCGGCGGTGCTCCGGCTGCGGATGCCCGAGGGCACGACGGAGTGGCACGACGCCGTCCACGGCCCGATCCGGTACGAGAACGCCGACATCGACGACCAGGTGCTGCTGAAGTCGGACGGCTTTCCCACCTACCACCTGGCGGTGGTCGTCGACGACCACCTGATGGAGATCACCCACGTCATCCGCTCCGACGAGTGGGTCCCCTCCACCCCCAAGCATCTCGCCATCTACGCCGCGCTGGGGTGGGAGCCGCCCGTCTTCTGCCACGTGCCCACGGTCCTGGACGAGGCCCGCCAGAAGCTCTCCAAGCGGCGCGGGGCGCGCACCGTCCTCGAGTACGCCGAGGACGGTTACCTACCGGGGGCGATGGTCAACGCCATGGCCCTGCTGGGGTGGTCGAGCGGCACCGAGCAGGAGGTCTTCAGCCGGGACGAGCTGGTCGCCGCCTTCACCCTGGAACGCATCCAGTCCTCGCCCGCGGTCTTCGATGCGCGCCGCCTGGACTCCCTCAACGGGCTGCACATCCGCCGGATGGACCCCGAGGCGCTGGTCGCGGCGCTCGAGTTCCACCTGCCGGGCACGAGCATCGACGCTCGCCGCCAGCTGGTGCCGCTGCTCCGGGAGCGGATGGTCACCCTCCACGACGCGGGTCCGCTGGCAGCACCTCTGCTCGGCCCCATCTCCTGGGACCCGGATGTCGTCTTCCCACCTCGCAAGGTGGATGCGGCCACCGCGCGGACCCTCCTCGAGGCGGCCATCGCCGAGGTGGAGGCGGGCGGCCTTGACGGCCTCGAGGCGATGCGGGAGCGGCTCACCGCCCTGCTCGATGCCAGCGGGGTCAAGGCGCGCGACGGGTTCCGGGTCCTCTACATCGCCGTCCTCGGCGCTCCCGCCGGGGTCCCCGTCTTCGACGCCATGGCATTCATCGGTCCCGAGAAGAGCCTGGACCGCCTGCGCGCCGCGCGCCAGGAGCTGGTCCACCGCATCGGGCCCACCACCGCGTAGGGCGGGTCCGGCGGCTCGCTCCTGCCAGGTCAGCCCGTCCGGGTGGGGCCGCTGCGCTCGACCGCGATGCGCAGGAGCACGCGGCGCTCGCGATGCATGGCGAGCCGGTAGTCCTCCCAGTCGGGGTGCTCGCCCGAGGTCCGCTGATAGTAGTCGACGAGCGGCTCCAGGGCCTCGGGAAGGCTGAGGATCTCGACCGTGCCCTCGACGGTGCGCCACGTCCCGAAGAAGCGGTCGGTGAAGATGCAGAGGGTTGCGTGGGGGTCGCGGCGGAGGTTGAGCGTCTTGATCGCGCCCTCACGGGTGGAGATCACCACCCGGTTCTCCGCGTCCACGGTCGCCACCACGGGCGACATCTGGATGCCGCCGTCGCGGCGGCGGGTGGCGAGCACCCCGCGCCGGTTGGTCCGAATGAAGTCGAGCGCGTCCTCGTGGGCCACGCCATCACTCTACCGATTCAGCCCTGCCGTGGTCCCCGGCGGCGCGGCCCCGGCTGAGCAGCCAGTAGGCGGCGGCGCTCACGATGAAGCCGGAGGCAAAGCTGAGGTCGCCGGTCTGGGGGTAGCGGCTGGCGACGATGCCGACGTAGAGCGACTGGTTCATGAAGGGCACGCAGGCGGCGATGCCGAGCAGGAAGGCGGCGACCCCGCGCCAGTTCGAGTGGTGCCGGTCGAACAGCAGCCCGGTGCGCAGCCGCCCTCGTCGCATCGCCCAGTCGGCGAGCACCACCCCGAGGAAGGCGACGATCCAGTAGGTGCTGAAGAAGAGAAAGTTCTCGTACGCCCCACCGGTCCCGCCCGGACCCACCTGGCCGGTCGTCACCACCAGGTATCCCACCAGGAAGCCGACGATCCCGAATCCGATGGCGGCGAGCGCCCGCCGCCACCGTGCCGCAACTCGGATGCCCATGCTGAGGAATGACATCGCGCTGCTGTAGAGGTTGATGGCGTTGGCGGAGACGGCGCCGACGCAGATGGCGAGGGGCGCGACGATCACCAGCACCTCGGGCAGCGGCCTGACGAACTGGTCGGTGGGGACGTCGGTGAGGCCCCACCGGGTCCCCGCGACCGTCGCCAGCGCCGCCCCCGCGATCTCCAGCACCCCGCAGGTGACGAGCAATCCCAGCGCGGAGGAGAGGGCGATGCGCAACGCGCTGGTGCTTCGGGCCAGGTAGCGGCTGTAGTCGGAGGCGTACGGGTTCCAGCTGGCGGCGTAGGCGAAGGCAAAGAAGACGGCGATCATGAACGCCCCCACCGGCCCGCCGCCGGCCGCCGCCGCCGCCGCGTCAAAGCCGGTCCCCGGACGCGCGTGCATGAGGATGATCACGGTGCAGGCCGCGAAGACGGCCGCCAGGAAGGGGAAGACACAGCGCTCGATGGCGTGGATGAAGTTGTACCCGGCGAAGGCCACCAGGATCTCGACGAGGACGACGATCCCGAGGGCGACGACGAAGCCGGGTACGGGCAGCCGCACCGCGGCGCAGAAGGTCTCGAGCGCGAAGGCGCCGCTCACGCTGTTGACCGCCACCCAGCCCGCTCCCGCGGTGAGGACCTGCAGACCCGCGGGCAGCAGGTTGCCGAAGAAGCCGAAGCCGGCCCGGCTCTCCACCATCTGGGGCACTCCGAGGCGCGGTCCCATCACCGAGAGCAGCCCCTGGAAGAGGGAGCCGAGCGCAGTGCCGAGGAGGAGCGCGGCAGCGGTAGGCCAGAAGCCGCCGCCGAAGAGGACGACCGGCAGGACGCCCACGTAGACGGTGGCGAACTCCAGGTTGGGCGATGCCCACATCCAGAAGAGGCCGAGCGGTCGGCCGTGACGTTCGGCCTCCGCGATGTACTCGACCCCGCCCGGTTCCACGGCGGCGACGCGCTCGCCGTAGATGCCCTCACGCACCGGGACCGTGCCCCCATCCAGCTCCACGCTCGCCCGGCCGGCGGGTCGCGCCGGCGTCTCGAGAGCCTCGGTCATCGGTCTTCGGACCCTGCCGTCCGGGCCAGCCCGGGGCCACCCATCCGTCCCGTTCGACCCCGCCCGTTCGCGACCGCGATCTCCAGCAGCGCGCGCAGGCGCGGCAGCTCGGTGACCGCCCGGATCACCGCCACCCCCCGCGCCCCGGCGGCGATGCAATCTGCGGCGTTGCCAGCGTCCACGCCGCCGATCGCGATCACCGGGATGCTCACCGCCCGGCAGATGGCGTGGAGCCCCTCCAGCCCGATGGCGGGGCCGGTGTCCGTCTTGCTCGGCGTCGCCCACACGGCCCCGGCGCCGACGTAGAGCGCGCCCTCGGCCTCGGCCTGCCGTGCCTCCTCGGGGGTGCTCGCGGAGCGGCCGAAGCCGATCCCCGCCCGCACCGCCCTCTCCACCCCGGCGTCGCCCTGGCCGAGATGGACGGTGACCCCCAGCGCCTCCGCTGCGGCGACGTCATCGTTGAGGACGATCATGTCCGCAACGCCAACGGCGTCGATCACCTCCCGGCCCGCACGGACCCGCTCCGCCGTGGTCGCATCCTTGAGCCGCAGCTGGACCACCGAGGCGCCGTGGCGCGCCGCCCAACCGGCGGTGGCGGCGTCGGCGACGATGGCGTGGAGGATCACGCGGGGGCCGCGCCGGTCAGTTCGATGCGGGCCTCGGAGTCGAGGGTCTCCGGGTCGAGCCCGGCGACGCAGTCGTAGAGGTTGACGTGGAAGCTGCCCGGTCCCCGCGCGCCGACCACGGCGTGCTCGGCGGCCACCCCGAAGGCGGCCAGCGCCTCGGTTGCGGCGCGGAGGGGGTCGTCGCGGTTCACGGCCGCGAAGCAGCCGCAGAGGGCGGTCGACATGCAGCCGGTGCCGGTGACCTGGCCGAGGATGGCGACCCCGTTGCTCACCGCGGCGCTCCCTCCTGGTCCGGCGACGTGGTCCACGGGCCCGGTGACCGCCACCGTGCAGCCCAGGGTTTGCGCCGCCGCCGCCGCCAGTGCCGCCGAGTCGCCGGCAGAGACGGAGTCGACGCCACGGATCTCCGCCGTCGCCCCGATCAGGGCGGAGACCTCGGCGGCGTTGCCGCGGACGATGGCGACCGCCACCTCGGCGAGGATGCGGCGGCAGGCGCCGGTGCGCATCCGGGTGGCGCCGGCACCCACCGGGTCGAGGACCACCGGTGCACCGTGGCGGTTGGCGGCGCGTCCGGCCAGCACCATCGCCTCCACCCACTCCGGGGAGAGGGTGCCGATGTTGAGCACCAGGGCTCCGGCGTATCCGGCCATCTCCTCGACCTCGCCGAGGGCATGGGCCATCACCGGTGAGGCGCCGATGGCGAGGGTGATGTTGGCGGTCTCGTTCATCACCACGTAGTTGGTGATCTGATGGACCAGCGGGTGCCCGGCGCGGATCGCAGCGAGCGACGCGGCTGGGGAGAAGGTTGAGGTCGAGGGGCTTGGCATCGGGGTCACTCCTGATGGGGGAGGCGCGCAGCCGCACTGTCCGGCAGAGGTGCCGCGACGGCGTGGAGGACGTTGACCGGCCCGTCGCCGTGACCGATGTCGACCAGTCCGTGGGCCACCGCGTCCGCCGCCACGCGCGCGGCGATCCGGGCGGCGGTGAGCAGGTCGTCGCCGAGGGCGAGCCGGGCACAGAGGGTCGCCGAGTGGGTGCAGCCGGCACCGTGGGTGGCCGGGACCCGGTGCCGGTTGACCGGGATCTGGTGGTGCTCGCGCCCGTCAAAGAGGTGGTCGACCGCGGAATCCCCATGGCCACCGGTGACCAGCACGGCCGGTGCACCCATCTCGTGGAGCCGCTCGGCCAGCTCCCGCCGGCTGCCCCGATGACCGGTGAGCGCCTCCGCCTCGGGAAGGTTGGGGGTGATCACCGTCGCCCGCGGGAAGACGCGCCGCACCAGGGTGGAGACGGCATCCTCGCGGAGCAGCACCGCCCCCGAGGAGGCGACCATCACCGGGTCGACGACGAGCGGGAATTGCGTGCCCGCGAGCCATTCCGCGACCGCCTCGATGATCGGCGCCGAGAAGAGCATCCCCGTCTTGGCCGCGTCCACCCCGATGTCATCGGTCACCGCGTCGAGCTGGGCGGTGATGAAGTCGGCGGGCAGCTCGCGGATGGCCCGGACGCCCACGGTGCTCTGGGCGGTGAGGGCGACGATCGCCGACATCCCGTGGCAGCCGGCGGCCGCGAACGCCTTGAGATCCGCCTGGATTCCCGCTCCGCCGCCGGAATCGGACGTGGCAATGGTGAGACATCGCGCCACCGTCATCGAAGCCCTCCCTACGCTGGCATTACCCAGATCAGGTTCTCGGGTGTGATCTCAGCCAATCGGGCACCCCGGGACGGCGACGAGCCTACCACCCGGGTCGCAACCGCCGCAGCGGGTCACCCCGGGCGCGTTCACCACTGAGCTGTCACCGCGCCATCGCGGAGATCGTCACAAGCGGGGGTGGTTGGACCCCTAGGATCGGCCCATGCGCAAGCTCATCGCAGCCGTCTTCGCGGTCGCGCTGGCCACCCTGGGGCAGGCCGCCGCCCATCCCCTCTACGCGGCGGGAACCGATGACGCGAGCGCCCTCGTGGCGGGCTGGAATGCACCGGTGTCGCTCGGGGTCACCCTGGGGACGGGCACCGCCCAGCCGATCTCCTGGGGCCGCGGCAACGAGGAGGTCTTCTGGCGGGGCGCCGACGACAACCTCTACCAGGAGTACTCGATCAATGGCACCTGGTACGGGCCCGATCAGCTCACCACCTCCGCCAACCTCGCGTCCGACCCCGAGCCCGTCTCCTGGGGGGTGGGCAATCTCGAGGTCTTCTGGCGGGGCACCGACGGCAACCTCTGGCAGATGTACTACCTGAACGGCTGGCAGGGACCGGCGAGCCTCGGTGACGGACCGCTGGGCACCGCCACCCCGATGCCGGTCTCCTGGGGCCCGGGCAACATCGAGGTCTTCTGGGAGGGAACCGACCAGAACCTCTGGGAGGCGTACTACGCCAACGGCTGGCACGGCCCCGTTGGGCTCGGCGACGGGCCGCTCGGGGCCGACGCCACGATCGCCCCGGTGAGCTGGGGCCCGGGCAACCTGGACATCTTCTGGAAGGGCACCGATCAGAACCTCTGGGAGGCGTACTTCGCGAGCGGCTGGCACGGCCCGGTGGGTCTGGGCGATGGACCGCTCGGCTCCGCCCCCCATCCCGTCGCCTCCCAATCCGGCGTCCTCGACGTCTTCTGGGAGGGCACCGACGGCAACCTCTGGGACGCCTCATATGGGGGTGGATGGAGCGGTCCTCAGAGCCTCGGCAGCGGGCCGCTCGCCAGTCAGCCGGAGGTCACCTCGTGGGGTGGCGGACGGGTCGACGTCTTCTGGATCGGGACCGACGGCGGCCTGTGGCACGACTGGTACCAGGGCGGCTGGAACGGCCCCCAGGGCCTCGGCGGCATGCCACTCGATTCACTCCCTGAACCGGTCACCACCGGCCAGCCCGGCTACATCGACGTCGTCTGGACCGGTCCCGACTCCGCCCTCTGGCACGCCGAGGGCACGGGCGCGGGCGTCCCGTTCGATACCGGCAACCCCGCTGCCAACGACACCGCCATCGTCGACCAGATGAACTCCACCTGCGGCTGGCGCTCCTCGTCGGTATCGACGGCGTCCTGCGAGGCCGCCTCGGTGACCGCCCTCGACGCCGCCATGAGCGGTGAGGGCCTGATCCCCACCACCCTGCCGGCAGACTTCTGGACCCTCCCCTATGACCAGCAGCTGATCCTGCTCGCCAACGGGGACCGGGAGGCTCGCAACCTCCCTGCCCTCGTCGGTCCCGAATCGACCCTCGACGGGTACGCCACCATCGGGGCGGACGACCAGGCCGATCCCGTCGACCCCGCCGGTGCCTACTGGTGGACGGCCAACTGGACTGAGGGGCCCAACAGTGTCGCCGCCGAGCTCAGTTGGATGTACGACGACGGGTTGGGCTCGGGCAACGTCGACTGCACCGCCAGCACCCCCTCGGGCTGCTGGATCCACCGCGAGGACATCCTCCACCCGTGGACCAACACCGCGTACTTCGGCGGTGCGTGCGCCTCCCCATCCAGCTCGCCATGGCTCGCCTGCGCCGAGATCTTCGTGCAGCAGGACGCCTGAGACCGTCGCTCCGACGCCACGGATCGCGCTGCCCATACCCGAGCGGGTGACCGCCGGGATCAGAGCGCTTCCGCGGAGCTGTTCTGCGCCGCCCCGGTACGCCTCGCATCCTCCGGTGTCGCCCCCTGCTCGCCCTGCAGCACCGCAGGCTTCCGCCGCGTGGCCAGGAACGACCCGGCCAGGATCAACGCGAACCCCAGCACGGCCCCGAGCCGGAGTGGCTCGCCGAGGATCGTCACCCCGAGCACCAGCGCCACCGCCGGGTTGAAGTAGGTGATCACGGTGGCTCGCACCGGCCCGATCTCGGCGATCAGGGCAAAGAAGATGACGAATGCAACCGCGGTGCAGACGACACCCAGGGTCACCGCGGAGGCGAGCACCTTGGCGGTTGGATGGCTGTCCCCGAGCTGGATGATCCCGACCGGGGCGTACACCAGCGCCGCGAAGGCGAGCGACGCCGCCACCACGCCAACCGACGGCAGGTGGGAGAGCTTGCGGGAGATGATCATCGGGCCCACCGCGTAGCCCACGGTGCAGACCCCGATCTCGGCGACCGCCAGCAGGTCGTGGCTGGAGATGTCGAAGCCGAGCAGGACGGCCACCCCGCCGAAGCCGATACCGAGACCGGCGAGGCGACGGCCATCCAGCTGGTGCTCGCTGCGTGTGACCCAGGCGAGCAGCGCCCCGAAGAGGGGCACGGCGGCGACGAGGAGGCCGGAGAGAGAGCTGGAGAGCTTGGTCTCGGCGCTGGAGAGGAGAAACCACGGGATCGCCAGCTCCGCTACCGTGTAGGCGATCAGCCATCTCCAGGCCGGGAGGATCGTCCGCCCCTCCCTGCGGGCGACCGCCACCGGGACGAGCAGGAGCGCTCCGATGCCGGTGCGGAGAAAGACCAGGCTGGCCGGAGAGATCCCGGAGACGGCGACCTTGATGAGCAGGTACGGGATGCCCCACACCACACACATCACCGCGAAGAGGACGAGCGCCTTCCGGCTCACCGACTCATCCTCCAGGGCGCTGGGGACGTGGGGCCGGGCATCGAGCCGAAAGCACCGCTCCGCTCATTCGGTGCTCAGCGGGTGGCATGCACCTCACATTGGCGTTAAGGACGTAGATGTCCCTAACCACCCTGGAGCACACGGCGGTCCCTCCTGGCACACACGACGGTCCTTCCGAGCGGGCAATCCTACCGCTCGGCCAGGATGTCCGCCACCAGGCCCGTCCACCCGGTCTGGTGGGAGGCCCCCAGACCCGCGCCGCTGTCGCCGTGGAAGTACTCGTGGAAGGGCAGCAGACCGTGCCAGGCGGGGTCGGCCTGGAAGAGAGCCGTCCCTCCGAACACGGGTCGCCGCCCCTCCGCATCGCGGAAGACGGAGACCAGCCGGGTGCAGATCTCATCCGAGATCGCACCGAGGGTCAGCCGGCGCCCCGAGCCCGTGGGGAACTCGACCTGGAACTCGTCGCCCACGTACGCCTGAAACCGGCGCAGCCCCTGAACCACGAGGTGGTTGAGCGGGAACCACACCGGGCCCCGCCAGTTGGAGTTGCCGCCAAAGAGGGCGGTGCGCGATTCCCCCGGCTCGTAGTCGACCCGCGCCTCCTGCCCACCGGCGAGGGAGAGCACGAAGGGATGCTGCTCATGGAAGCGGGAGACGGAACGCAGCCCGTGAGGGCTCAGGAACTCGGCCTCGTCGAGGACGCAACCGAGCACCCGGCGAAGCCTGTCGGGCTGGACGATGGAGAGGAGCTGGCGGTCGCGATGGCCGGGGACGTGGCAGTGCTCCACCACGCTCTGCACCTCGGGCTTGTTGTGGGTGTACCACTCCATCCGCTCCCGGAAATCCCTGAGCTTGGCGAGCACCGCGGGCTCGAGCACGGTGACCGCCATCAGCGGCACCAGCCCCACCATCGAACGCACCCGCAGCGGGGTCCGGGTGCCGTCGTCCTCGTGGATGGTGTCGTAGTAGAAGCCGTCCCTCTCGTCCCACAGTCCCTGGCGGTTCATCGCCACCGCGATCAGTGTGAAATGCTCGAAGAACTTGGTGGCGATGTCCTCATAGGTGTCGTCGTGGTCCGCCAGGGTCAGCGCGATCTCGAGGAGACCGAGGCAGTACATCGCCATCCAGGCGGTGCCGTCGGACTGCTCCAGCCGTCCCGCGACCGGCGGCGGCGAGGAGCGGTCAAAGGGGCCGATGTTGTCCAGCCCGAGGAACCCACCCGAGAAGAGGTTGCGTCCCTCGGTGTCCTTGCGGTTCACCCACCAGGTGAAGTTGATGACCAGCTTGTGGAAGACGCGCTCCAGGAAGTCGTAGTCGCGGTCGCCGGCGATCTCGAAGACCCGCAGCGCCGCCCAGGCATGGACCGGGGGATTGACGTCCGAGAGGTCCCACTCGTAGGCCGGCAGCTGGCCGTTGGGGTGCATGTACCACTCCCGGCAGATGAGGATCAACTGCGCCTTGGCCAGCTCCGGGTCCACGTGGGCGAGGGCCACGCAGTGGAAGCCCAGATCCCAGGTCGCATACCAGGGGTACTCCCACTTGTCGGGCATGGAGACGACGTCGCGGTTGTCGAGGTGCCGCCAGTCGCGGTTGCGGCCCTCCCGGTGGGACGGTGGCGGCGGAGGGTAGGCGGGGTCTCCGTCCAGCCAGCGGGCGACGTCGTAGTGGTAGTACTGCTTCCCCCAGAGCATCCCCGAGAACGCCTGGCGCATCACCATCCTCTCATCGGCGCTGAGGTGTGCCGGGGTCAGCGCCGCGTAGAACTCGTCCGCCTCGCCACGGCGCAGCTCCATGACGGCGGTGAACGCATCGCCGAGGTCCGCGGGTGCGGCGGCCTCGTGCAGCCGGAGCCGCACCGACGCGGTGCCGCCGGCCGGGACGGTCAGCCGGTACCAGAGCGCCGCCTTCGTGCCGCGCCGGCCCGGGTGCACGGTGGGGGCTCCGGTGACGACATGGTCGCCGATCCCGTCCTTCGGGTACGCCGGACCCTCGACTCCCCAGAGCCGGCCGGTGTTGGTCTCGTTGTTGCAGGCGAGCGGCGTCGCTCCCGGAGAGGCGTCCAGACGGCGGCGGCCGAGGAGGGGGTGGGACGAGCGCAGGCTGCCACCCTCGGCGCTGATCTCCGGGCGATGGTGGTCGTTCTCCCACGACCAGGTGTTGCGGAACCAGAGGGTGGGGAGGAGGTGGAGGTCGGCCGGGTCGGGGCCGTGGTTGCGCACCGCCAGCTCGACGAGGATGTCCTCCGGACCCGCCTTCGCGTAGTCGGCGGTGATCTCGAAGTACCTGCCCCCGTCGAAGATGCCGGTGTCGACAAGCTCGTACTCGGGGTCCTCTCGGCCCCGTCGTCCGTTCTCCTGGATGAGCTGCTCATAGGGGAAACGGGCCTGCGGATACATGTACCGCCAGCGCATCCAGGAGTGGGTGGGCGTCGAGTCCAGGTACCACCAGTACTCCTTGGCGTCCTCGCCGTGGTTGCCCTGGTGGCCGTCCAGCCCGAAGATGCGCTCCTTGAGGATCGGGTCCGCCCCGTTCCAGAAGGCGAAGGCGAGGCAGAGGGTCTGCCGGTCGTCGCAGATCCCGCCCAGACCGTCCTCGTTCCAGCGGTAGGCGCGCGAGCGGGCATGGTCGAAGGGGAAGAACCTCCATGCGTCGGCGTCGGCGCTGTAGTCCTCGCGCACCGTGCCCCAGGCGCGCTCGCTCACGTACGGGCCCCAGTGCCGCCAGGGAGCGCGGCCGCGCGGGACCTCCTGAAGCCTCCGCCATTCGGCCGTGCCGGCGGCTGGATGAGGGCTCATCGCACGTCATTGTCTCAGCGCGGCCGGGCGCGCCGCTCCCCCTCCGCCGCTCGATCTGGCACCATCCTTGGGCGATGGTTGACGACGAGCGTGCCTATCTCACGCGCAACGCGATGGAGCTGGGACGCCTTCGCGCCCTCGGGTCGCGGCTGCTCTCCGGCGACCTGGTTCCGCAGCTCGCCGGCGGGTGGACCCCGTCTGCCGTCTTTGCCCATCTCGCCTTCTGGGATCGCCTCGTCCTGGCCCGATGGGAGCTCTACGACCGGGACGGAGTGATCGAGACCCTCCCCGACACCCATACCGACCTCGTCAACGCGGCCGGGATGCGACTCTGGCTGGACCTCCCTCGCGAGGCGGCTGTGGCCGAGGCCATCGAGGCCGCCCATCAGGTGGTGGAGCGGATCGCCGCCCTGAGCCCGGAGGCGGTCGACGTCGCTCTCGCCACCGGCCGCCGGGCGATGCTCGATCGCACCTTCCACTGGACGTCCCACCTCGACGGTCTGGCCGGGGTGCTGCCTCCGGTCTGACCGGGACCGGCGCGCAGCCCCAGACCGACCGGCTGGCGCGCTGAGATGCGAGTGGGCACGCACCCGATCCAGGTCTGAGACCCCACGAGGGATGCTCGGTCAGCCGCCAGCGTCGGTCTCGATGAAACCCCCGCCGCCCGAGTGGCCCACCGCCCAGCAGTCGGAGGCGGTCACGCAGGCGACGCTCTGCAGCTGGCCCACCTGGTCCGAGCCGGTCACGACCGTCCATCCCTGGCCACCGGTGACCTCGATCAGCGACTGCAGGTTGCCGGAGCTGCTTCCGACGGCCCAGCAGACGCCGCTCGCCAGACACGCCACCCCCTCGAGGTCGCTGTTTCCCGCGACGGCGGGGCCGGTCACCGCCGTCCAGGTGCTGCCGGTGTACTCATCCATCAGGGGCCGGAAGGGCGCGGAGGTGAAACCCACGGCCCAGCACTGCGACGCGCTGGCGCAGGCGACGCTCTGGACGTCGCCGGGGGATTCGCCGGGGGATTCGCCGTGGGGCACGGCCACCAGCGTCCAGCCGCTCCCCGAGTAGTGTGCGAAGGCCGTTCCCGCCGCCGCCCAGCAGTCGTCCACGCCGGGACACGCGATCCCCCCCAGACCGACGACGCCGTCCGTTCCCGTCACCAACGTCGGGGCGCCCACCTCCGTCCAGGCACCCCCCGAGTAGTGCTCGATGAGAGCCGCCGCCCCGCCACCGACCGCCCAGCAGTCGTCGGAGGTAGGGCAGGCGACATCGTTGAGCCAGTAGTCGTCACCCGGGTTCGGCGCGTCTACGATCCGCCAGCCGCCGGTCGTGTAGGTTTCGACGAGGGGTCCGTGCGGGCCCTGCCCGACCGCCCAGCAGACGCCCGAGGTGAGGCAGGTGATGCCGTTCAGCTGGCCACTCTGACCGCTCGGGAGGAGTGTCCACGTGCCATGCACCTCGTGCTCGATGATCACGCCGACCAGCCCGTCCGCCGCTCCGCCGACCGCCCAGCAGTCGCCCGAGGAGACACAGGCGACGTCGTCCAGGGCTGCGCCCCCGCTCGGGGCCGCCACCACGCGCCAGCCTCCGATCGCGCTCTCCGCGGGGGATGGCGTCCCGGATGGTCCGCCCGCGGTCGAGGCGGGCTCGCCGGCGCAGCCGGCGAGAAGGATGAGCGCCACCAGGGCGGCTGCCCGCCGAACGGGCTCCCAGATGGTGTTCCTCACCAACGCACCTGACCGTCCAGCTTGCGGAGGAAAAGGAACACCGAGGTGTACTGCCGGCGCCGGTGCTCGAAGACGATGGCCGGGTAGTCGGTGACGTTGCGCCGCGCCTCCAGCAGTGCCTCCCACAGCGGCTTGACCTTGCCGATGGTCGCCGGGCTGATGCCGAAGTCGATCGGTTCTACGAGCTCCAGCTCCGAGCAGGACCTGGCCAGTGCCGCGATCTCCGATGGGGTGAAGAGGGCCAGGCCGCGGCCCCGATGTCCGATGGTGCCGTTCAGGATGCATTCGGTGGCGATGGCGACGACGCCACCCGGTTTGACCACCCGCGCCATCTGCCGCAGCGCCTGCCGAGCGGCGGGGAAGCCCCCGAAATGCTCGATGGAGCTGAGCGAGAAGGCGACATCGAAGGTGCCGTCCTCGTATCGGAGGTCGAGGCCGTCCATCCACTGCACCACGAGGCGGTTGCGCTGGTACGGTAAGCGGGCAAAGCGGTCGGGCGAGACGAGCATCCGGCCGTCGCCCTCCAGGGACCCGAACTGCGTGCCTCCGTACACGTCGGTGGCGAAGACCCAGCGAACGTGGTTGGTCAGCTCATAGACGGGCTCCTCGTGGCCAGCGCCGACGGAGAGCACGAGGCTGCCGGGAACGAGGGCCGAGAGCTCGTCCAGGCCGCAGAGCAGCTGCGCGAATTCCCAGTGCTTGCGGTGCTCCATGCGGGACGGGAAGTCCGCCACCATGGCGACGAGGTAGGGGAGGCAGCGCCGGATCGCGGCGACACGACGGGGGTCGTGCCAGTCCTCCACCTCGCAGAGCTTGTTGAGGGGCAGCCGCGTGGTCGGGTCCATCGGTGCGGGGTCGCGCACGGTCACCGAGACATCCCCGGGGTCCGGCGCCGCGGCGGGGACCGGGCGCAGCGCCGCCGCCCGGAGCCGCAGGGAGCCGGGCATCGCCGCGAGGTCGCGCGTCCACGAGGGCATCGCCGGTGTCATGCCCCGGCGGTCACGCGAGGTGGGTCTCTTCCGCGCTGAGCTCCCAGAGATGCCCGGCCGCAGCGGAATCCTGTGCCGCGGCGCTCGGCAGCTTGCGCTTGCGGTTGGCGAAGTACCCGCCGGTGTCGGACGAGACATCGGGCGAGCAGGCGAGCCACACCAGCGTGTCCGCGCCCCTCGTGGTGCTCCGCGCAAAGGGCCGCGCCAGCGTCATCCCGAAGGCCATCAGGGCACCGTTGTTGCGGTTGAAACCGCTCGCCACGAAACCCGGGTGGAAGCAGTTGGCGGTGACGCCGCTTCCCTCCAGCCGTCGCGCCAGCTCGGTGGTGAAAAGGATGTTGGCGAGCTTGCTCTGCCCGTATCGGGAGAAGCCGCCCGCCCGGTATCCCCGCTCCGCGTTGACGTCGTCGAAGGGGATGTGGGCTCCGTGATGAGCGCTCGAGCTGGTGGTGATGATCCGGGCGGGTGCGCTCCCTCGGATCCGGTCGAGGAGAAGGTTGGTGAGCAGGAAGGGGGCGAGGTGGTTCACCGCCCAGGTCAGCTCGAGACCGTCCTCGGTGAGGCGTCGCGAGCTGTTGACGCCGCCGGCGTTGTTGGCCAGCACGTCGATCTTGGGATGCTTGGCCAGGATCTCCTCGGCGACCTTGCGGATCGACGCCTGCGAGCCGAGATCCGCATGGAGGACCTCGACCTCCGTCGCCGGGCCACCCGCGGCCCTGATCTGGGCGGCGGCGTCGGCCGCCCTCGACTCGCTCCGGGCCACGATGGAGAGCAGCGCGCCCCGGCGAGCCAGCTCCCGCGCCGCCGCCAGCCCGATCCCACCTGTGGCGCCGGTGATGATCACCCGCTTGCCGGCGACCCCAGTCCACTCTTGCATTGCCGTCTCCCAGGTTTCGGATCTGCCCGGAGCCTACGCTCTCAGCGCTCCGCCCCGATGGTGAGGGTGACCTTGACCGCCCCATGCTCCTGGGGGCGCGCGGCGGTGCCAAAGGCCTGGCGCCAGGCGGTGAGCGGGAACCGGTGGGTGAGCCACTCCCGCCACGCGACGTCACCGCGGGCGAGCATGCCGAGCGCCACATCGAGGTCGTCGCGGCGGTATCCATTGGACCCCACCACGGTCACCTCCTTGAAGTAGGCGAGGGTTGCCTGGGTGCGCCCGGCGCGGCCCACCCCGACCCGCACCACCATCCCCCCGGGACGGACGATCGCGAGCGCAAGCTCGGCGGTGGCGGTGCTGCCCACCGCGTCGACCACCGCCGCGGCGCCGCCCGCGACCAGCCAGGGCAGGCCACGCCAGGGGCGGCTCAGCCTGCCCTCGCCAGCGGTCGCGACGCTCCTGACCACCGCCTCCGGGCGGTGGGGGATCGGCTGCGCACCGAGGCCTTCCACGAGCGCCCGCTGGTAGGGCCAGGCCGCGCTGACGACCACGTGCTCGGCGCCCAGCCGGCGCAGGGAAGCCGTCACGGCCAGGCCGATGGTGCCGGCACCGAGCACGACGACCATGCCTTCGGGGTCCGCCCGACCCCCGCCGAGGACATGTTCGGCCGCGTGCGCCCCCACCGCCAGCGGGTCGGCGAGCACCCCCGCCTGAGGCTCCAGCCCGTCCGGCAGCCGGCGCAGCTGGGAGCGGTGGGCGTGCATCCGGGTGCCCATCCCCCCCGGCAGCCCGCTCATGTTCCCGATGTGGATGCCGCTCCCCGAGACACCCGGAAGAGGCTCTCCCTGGTGAGCGCAGAGGGGGAGCATCCCCGCAGTGCAGGCGGGGCAGGGCGGCAGTCCCCGAGCCCCGCAACCGAGCCAGGGGTTGACCACCACCGTCTCCCCGCCGGAGAGGTCGGTCCCGGACGGGTCGGTGACCCGGGCCACGATCTCGTGCCCCATGACGTGGGGGAAGGAGACGAGCCCGGAGAGCGGATTGTCCCAGTCGGCCTGAAGGGTGGCCTGGGTGACGTCACTGCCGCACACGCCGGTGAAGATCGGCTCGAGGGCCACCCACCCCGGTCCGGGAGATACGGGGTCGGGCAGCCTGCGCAGACCGAGCGGTCCGGAGCCGTGCAGTGCCCAGGGCGGATGGATGCGGCTGAGCGCCCCGGCGACGGCGAGCCGCCCCGGCCGGGGGTCGAAGACCAGGCCCAGCATCAGCGGCCGTCTCGGCGGCAGGGGTGGCGCACGTCCCGAACGGTAGCGGGAACGACGGCCGTGCGTCGCGGCCAACGCCGGGCTGGCAAGTACACCCACGTGCTCGGCGCCTCCGCCGGTCGGTCCTCTCGCGTCCCTACGCGTTCACGGCGCGGCGCGCGATCTGCCGGCTCTTCTCCAGGTACCGCCTGACCTCCAGCAGGGCGGCGATCCCCTCTCCGACCGCGGAGCCGAGCTGCTTGGTCGACCCCGCGCGCACGTCACCGGCGCAGAAGACACCGGGTCGCGAGGTGGCGTAGCCGTCGGTGACGACGAATCCCCACCGGTCCAGCTCGACCGTGCCTCGGAGAAACGCGGTGTTCGGGTCCAGGCCGATGAAGACGAAGGCGCCCCGCGGGTGCCAGCGCAGCTCCTCGCCGCTCTCGCGGTCGCGGGCCACCACCTCCTCGAGCTTGGGGCTCCCGCGCAGCTCGGTGACCTCGGTGTTGGTGTGGACCGTGAAGCGGGGGTCGGAGCGGACCTTCTCCTGGAGGAGCTGTGAGGCCTTGAGCGCGGGGGCGAACTCGACGATCCGGATGCGATCGGCGAACTGGCTGAGGAACATCCCCTCCTCCAGCCCGGAGTTGCCACCGCCGATCACCAGGAGCTCGTCGGCGCCCTTGTAGAAAGGACCGTCGCAGGTCGCGCAGAAATGGACACCGGCGCCGATCAGCTCCGCCTCTCCGGGCACGCCGAGCCGCCGGTAGGAGGATCCGGTCGCGATCAGCACCGCTTGGGCGCAGATGCGCTGGCCGCCGGCCAGGCGGACGACGGTGTCCGACCCATCGGGCTCCAGGCCCAGGACGTCGACCGCCGCGAGCATCTCCACCCCGTAGCGCCTCGCCTGGGCGACGAACCTCTCGGCCAGCTCGGCTCCCCCGACGCCGTCCGGGAAGCCCGGGTAGTTGTCCACGCGCTCGGTGACGCCCGCCTGCCCGCCGAGCGCGCTGCGGTCGACGACCAGGGCGCCGATCCCCTCTCGGGCCGCGTAGATCGCCGCCGCCAGACCCGCAGGTCCCCCGCCGACGATCGCCAGGTCATAGGCGGCACGCTCCGCCTCCAGCCTGAGCCCGAGGCGCGTGGCCAGCTCTCCGTCCGTCGGCTCGAGCAGATGGTCCCCCTCGGGGAAGACGATGGTCGGGATGGTCCGGCCGCCCTTCTGCAGCTCCTCGACGAAGCGGAGTCCGTCGTGGTTCTCGTCGATGTCCACCCAGTCGAAGGAAACCCGGTGCTCGGCCAGGAACTTCTTGGCGCGCCTGCAGTCGGGGCACCACGCAGCTCCGTACACGGTGATCTCGGCCATCCTCAACTCCCCATCAGCGTGAGATCGGATCCGGTTGGGAAGAAGTCTGCAGCATGGGACCGCCGCGACCCCCGAGACAGATCCGGCGGGACGGCTGCCAGGCCCCCGCAATCCATCCGGGACCGGCACCCTCCGCACCGTCGTCCCCGTTACCCGACCCCTCGCGACCGCCCTCCAATTGCAGTCCACACGACTTCTCACGACTGTTTTCGACCGGCCTCTACCGGGCCCCGCGAGCTTCCCCGTCGGGGCCTACGACTGGCCCATGGATTGACCCGCACGACTGCGTGCCGACTGTTCGCCGGACTGCATCTCGCGAAGCTTGTCGGCCAGCCTCTGGCCGGCGCTCTCCGGCGGTCCCCGACCTCGGGCCGTCGACCCCCGTCACGGACCTTCGTCAGGCCGTGTCCATCTTTTCACAGCGCGCGTGAAATGATCCGGCCGTTCGAATGGCCCGGCCCAGCATCGGACTTGGTGACTGGGATGCGCCGCCCGGGGAAGACAGTCCAGTGAACATTCCGCCCAATCCGCGGCTCACGCCACCCGGGGGGAGAGGGGCCTGAGGTGGCCAGCGTGCCCACGTCCGGCGTGGTTTCGGGACAGCTCGTCCTGCTGATCCCGGTTGGGAGCGACACGTACGCCGTCTCGCTGGAGACGGTCCGTGAGGTGGTGGTGGATCCGCGCGTGACCGAGCTGCCCACCTCTCCCGCGGTGGTGCGCGGCATCTTCAACGTCCGCGGGGACATCGTCCCGCTCCTCGACACCGGCCTTCTGCTCGGTCTCCGTCCGGTGATGGAGGAGCCCTATGCGGTGCTGGTCGAGACCGTGCACGGGACGGCCGGGCTGGTGGCCACGGACATGCCCATGACCGTCCGGCTGAACGAATCGGTGGGCCGTTCCGACATGGAGGGGACCACCGAGACCTACCTGGTCACCGACGCCCGCCTGGCCGTCGCCCTCGACATCCCGGTGCTGCTCAGCCCCGCGCGGATCGCGCAGTGAGCCCACAGGACCAGCTCTCGGAGAGTGACTTCCAGCGCCTCTTCGCGACCGAGGCGGAGGGGCGGCTGGATGCCCTCGTCGATGAGCTGCTGGAGCTGGAGAAGGGTGGCGCCAACCCCGAGGTGGTCGCCTCGCTCTTCCGTGAGGCGCACACCATCAAGGGCGGCGCGGCGGTGGTCGGGATGCCTCACGTCGCCCGGGTGGCACACGCCCTGGAGGACCTGCTGGAGGAGGTGCGCCGCGAGCGGCGCGGGGTCGACACCGCGCTGATCGACGCGGTCCTGGCTGGTGTCGACGCCATTCGCACCCTGATCCCCCTGGCGGTCGCCGGCCAGGACCACGAGCAGGCGGCCTTCGAGGCCGAGCAGCGGCTCCGCATTGCCGTCGGGGGACCTCCCGTCGTGGACGACGGGGCAGCCACGGCCCCCACCCCTGGCCGGACCGCACCGGCAACACCGGCCCGTCCGCCGGTGCCGCAGGCGTCGGGGCCGGACGTCATGGTCCCGGCCGCGCCGGCTGCCGCTCCCGCCACCGCGTCCGGGGTCGCCCCCTCCCCCGCGCCGGCTGCCGCCCCTTCCCCGGCGCCGGCTGCCGCCCCCTTCCCCGCGCCCGTGGCCGCTCCCTCCCCCGCGCCGTCGCCTCCACCGGCCGAGCCCGCAGCTCCACCAGTGCCTCCTTCGCTCCCCTCGGCTGCGGAGTCGGGGCATGCCGCGGCACCCGCCGCCGAGCATCCGGGCGGGGACGGGGCAGCGGAGGCACACGCCGAGCCCGCGCGGGCGACGGCGACCGAGATGCTCCAGATACCGGTTCACAGGATCGACGATCTGGTCCGGTTGATCGGCGAGGGATCGGCGGCGACGCTGCGCCTCGGCAGCGCCCTGCTGGAGCGGCTCGAACGGGATCCCTCCAGCCTGACCGAGTATCGCGACCTGGTCCGCACCCTCAACGAGCTGCAGGAGCTGGCCTTCCATGCCCGGATGATCCCGGTCATGTCCCTCGCTCCGCGGCTCCGCCGTGCCGTCCGCGACCTCGCCCGGGAGACCGGCAAGGAGGTGCGCTTCGAGACCCGGGGCGAGGACGCCGAGATGGATCGCGGCGTCCTGGAGCGTCTCGCCGATCCACTCCTGCACCTGGTCCGCAACGCCGTCGACCACGGGATCGAGTCCCCGGACGACCGTCGCCTTCACGGCAAGCCGATCGAGGGGACGATCCGCCTTCACGCCATGCAGCTCGGCTCGGAGGTGGTCATCGCGGTGAGCGACGACGGCCGGGGCATCGACGTCAACCGGGTCCGCGAGGCCGCGGGTCGCACCGACCACAGCGCCATGGAGATGGACGACGAGGCGGCTCTCTACCTCATCTTCCGATCGGGCCTGACCACGGCCACCAAGATCACCGGCGTCTCCGGACGCGGCGTCGGGCTGGATGTCGTCCGGGCCAGTCTCAACGCGGTGCGAGGCCGCGTCGAGGTCCGCTCCGACCCCGGGATGGGCACCGAGTTCCGGATCGCCGTGCCGATCACCATGGCGACGCTCCGCTGCCTGGTCATCAGCGCGGGCGGTCAGGCGTACGCCATCCCGCTCCACTCGGTCCGCGCGGTGCTCCCGCCCCAGCCCTCGGCGACCGTGGGTGGGCGGGCCATGACCATGCTGGACGGCCGCCCCGTCCCGATCAGCAGCCTCGCCTCGGTGCTCGGTACTGGCAATGGCACCGACGGACCCTCGGTCGTCCTCGCCGGCCTGACCCGCAGCCACGCCTTCCGTGTGGACGACCTGATCGATCAGCGCGACGTCGTGGTCAAAGGGCTCGGCGAGCTCATCCCCCAGCTGCCCGCGGTCGCCGGGGCCGGCGTCCAGCCGGACGGCAGCATCCTCCTCGTGCTCGAGGCCGCCGGCCTGATCGAGCGGGCCCGGCGCATGGAGAGCGGCGACCGCTCCCAGGAGGCCGCCGGGGGAGGGGCAGCGGCTGAGGCCGTCGTCCCCCAGCGCGCCGCCTCGATCCTGGTCGTCGACGACGCGCTCACCGTTCGCGAGCTGCAGCGCTCGATCTTCGAGAACGCCGGCTATCGCGTGCGCGTGGCAGTCAACGGCGAGGACGCGCTGGTCGAGATCTCCCACGAACGCCCCGACCTCGTGCTCACCGACGTGCAGATGCCGAGGATGGACGGCTTCGAGCTGACCGAGGCGATCCGCAAGCAGGCCTCGCTCGCCTCGCTGCCGGTGATCATCCTCACCTCCCGCGGCAGCGACGAGGATCGCCGGCGCGGGCTGGAGTGCGGCGCCGACGGCTACATCGTGAAGAGCGGCTTCGACCAGTCGGCGCTGCTCTCCGCGGTCGAGCGGCTGCTGGGGGCGGATCGGTGACGCAGGCATTCGAAGGTCGCGGGTTGAGGCGTGCCGCCCTGAGTCGCGCGCTGCGGCGTGCCGCCGTCGACCGGGCACGGGAGGAGGCCGCCACCCAGCGCGCGCTGCGCAGGGCCTCCGTACACGCCGCCGCCGGCGGCGTCCTGGAAGCCGATTCGCCGCCGAGGTGCGCTCGGTGCCGGTGAAGGACAT
>JBEKAP010000008.1:0-23621 GCA_050015875.1 Candidatus Dormibacteria bacterium
CCCCGATGACCTCGAGCTTGATCCACGAGGTCTCGAACGCCTCACGGGCCAACCTGGCCGTGAGCACCGCGTCCCGGCTGGTGTAGCAGCCGGCGGTGTTGGGCAGCAGCCGGGCACCCGCACGGCGCAGCACCTCCGTGATGGCACCCCCGCCGCCCACCTCGACCCGGCGCAGCGCCACCGTGGCGAGCTCTGCACCCGATGCGCGAAGTGCCCTCTCCAGCGAGTCGAGCGACGCGGCTCCCCCGGTGCCGAGGATCAGCCGGGAGCCGAAGTGCTCCCCCGCGATGACCAGGGTATCGTCGCCGGCCTCGGGCACCACCTCAGCCTCCCTGAGCCGCGGCGAGGACCTCGACGCGGTCCCCCTCGTGCAGCGGGGTCGCGGCCCAGCGGCTCCGGCTCACCACCTCCAGGTTCACCGACACCGCGATCCCCTGCGGGCTGCGTCCCGTGACGAGGATCAGCTCGGCGACGGTGGTCCCGGGCCGCAGCTGTCGCGTGGCGCCGTTGACCGTGACCTCCATCCGTTCCCCGGCCGCCGCCCGCTCGTTCATGCGGCGGCCGCAGGAGCGGTGAAGCGGTCCGAGGCGAAGGGGGCCACCACCGGGTCGACCTCGCCGGTCGCGAGCAGGGCGGCGATCGCCCGCGCCGTGATCGGGGTTAGCAGGACGCCGTTGCGGTGGTGCCCGGTGGCCATGACCAGGCCCTCCAGGGCCGTCTGCCCGAGCATCGGAGCGTTGTCCGGGCTTCCCGGCCGCAGGCCTGCCCGGCACTCGGTGAGGGAGGCCTCGCTGATGCCGGGGATCACCCGGTGGGCATCGCGAAGCAGCCGGAAGACCCCGTCGGCGGTCACCTCGGTGTCGAATCCCCGCTCCTCCGAGGTGGCTCCGAGGACCAGCTCGCCGTCCGCGCGGGGGACCACATAGCCGCTCGAGCCCTCCACCAACCAGCGTATGGTCCCGCCGAAGAGGGCGGGCTCGATGGGGATGCGGAGTCGCAGCACCTGGCCCTTGACCGGGCGCACCGGTGGCCGGACCCGGCTCGGCAGGCCCGGAAGGTCGCGGGACCAGCAGCCTGCCGCGAGGACCACGGCCGGGGCGTGCAGCGCACGGCCGTCGTCCAGGGTCACCCCCTCGGCACGGCCGCCGGCGACGACCAGTCCGGTGACCCGCTGTCGCAGCAGGATCGCCCGCCGCTCCACGGCCACCGTCAGCGCGTGGATCAGCCGCCGGTTGTCGATCTGGTGATCCCCGGGGATGTGGATTCCGCCGCGCACCGACGGGGCGAGCATCGGCTCCAGATCGCGGCAGGCGCGCCCGCCCAGGCGCTCGACCTGGAGACCGAGGCCCTCCTGGAGCGCGGCCACGTCGCCGAGTGCGCGGACGTCGTCGGTGTCGAAGCCGACCATCAGGGTCCCGCAGCGGCGGTAGCCGACGGGGACCTCCGTCTCCGCCTCCAGCGCCTCCACGAAGGCGGGGTAGGCCTCGGCGGCCGCCACGTTCAGCCGGATCAGCGCCTCCTCACCGTGATGGGCCTCGCTGACCGGCGCCAGCATCCCCGCCGCCGCCCAGGACGCCCCCCGTCCCGGATGCGGGTCGACCACCGTGACCCGCAGGCCGTGCGTGGACGCTCGCCAGGCGATGGCCAGCCCGATCAGGCCACCGCCGACGATGAGCGCGTCGGGGCTCTCGCTCACCCGGCCATTATCGGGCTGGGCCCCGGCCGTCCGTGTCCTTCGGCCCAGGCGCTCTGGGCCGATGAGACCTCGTCGGGCTCGCGCCGAGCCCTCAGTTGATGACAGCCCTGGTCCGCCAGAGCCTCAGCACGCGGTGGTTGCCCTCGACCGATAGCCCCTCGCCCGCCGTCCGGCGGTTCCAGAGCAGCAGGTAGAGCTCGGCGGCCGGCCCGCTCACCGTGCAGTCGGCCTCCCCGGCGCCCGCCGTCACCACCCGGCGGTCCCGCTCGATCCGGATCGTCCATGCGTCCCCTGTGTCGGTCGCCCGGACTGCCAGGGAGACCGCCGGGTCGCAGACCAGCCGGCCGCGCGTGCGGCTCAGGAAGCCGAACAGGAGCTCGTCGACACCGTCGGCGCTGAAGTCGGGTGCACACGCCGACGCCATCCCGGCGGCGATCTCGGCATCGACCCGATGGATGGTCGTCTCATGCGCCTGGCGCCGCGTCCAGAAGGCGAGTGGCGATGGCGCCCCCAGGAATGCCCAGCAGTTGAGGTCGGGGGGTGCGCCCGCGAGTGCCTCGACCAGTGCTGCGTGGGCGCTCCGATATGCGGGGAGAAGCTCCCTGTCGCTGATCGCGGCGAAATGCAGCACGTCCGCCTTCTCGTTCGACGGGCTCGTGTTTCCGGTGACGACGTAGGAGGTCGCCCAGCGATGCACGCCTCCCAGGTGCCGGACCAGGTCGCGGACCTGCCAGCCGGGGCACGTGGGTACCGCGGCGCGCAGTCCGGCGGCGGTCGCCGCTTCGGAGAAGAGCTCTCCCTCCTCCTGGAGGCGGGTGATGTGCTCGGCCGGCTCCACGGCTCAGCCCGGCCCCGGCGAGGCGGGTGCGACGCGGGGGGGCAGGGTGGCCAGGCGCCCCAACCTCTGGGAGCGCAGGTACTCGAGCTCGACGCTCTCGAACATCATCGTGGGTCTGCCCGCCTCGATCCGGATCGGCCCCTGCTCGCAGCCTGCGGCACTGGGAGAGGTCCAATCCTAACCCCGGACCGGTCCGATCACCCACGAGCGCCCGGATCGGCCACCGGGCCGCCTCCGGACCGGTGCTCTCCGCCGGTCCCGCGAAGCCGCCGCCCCGGCCCACCGGAGGCGTTCGTATACTCGGTCCCCAGATGAGCGACGCTCCCCCACCGGATCCGGACCTCGACTCCGTCGCCGCCTCTCTGCACATGGACGCGGCGGACATCGCGGTCTTCTTCCAGGTGTTCTGCGGGAAGCTGATCGCCACCGTCCCGGGTGCGGTGGCGGTCCAGCGTGAGGGCGGCCTCTTCAAGAAGGACCATCCCATCCGGAAGATCACGGTGCGGACAGGAGAGGATGTCTTCGAGGCCGAGCTGATCCGTGGTTCGGTGGCGTGCCGACACGCTCATGCGGTGCGGGGTATCGTTCTTCGCTCCGAGGACCTCGGCTTCGAGGCCTGGCGTCGAGCGCTGGTGGCGGTTCTGGGCACCCAGGCCCAGATCACCTCCGAGGCGCTCGCCGGGTTGCGCTCCGAGGTCACCTAGGCCCCCCACCGCTCGTCCATCCCACAGGAGGCGCGCCCGTCATGACCCAGCAGGAGGACCCCCCTCAGCCGGTCGATGCTTCGCCGGCGCCCCTGGAGGGGCTCCCCAAGGACGCCCTCCGCCGCCTCGCCGAGCTGCAGGGCAAGGACGCCCTCTTCACCAGCGACCTCTCGGTCAACGAGTTCCTGCTGGTCAAGGAGGCCGGTTTCCACCCGCGCGGCCTGGTGGTGGGCAGCAGCATCTACCACATCGGCTTCAGCTCCAAGGGATGGAGCACGAGCCGTGAGGTCCAGACCCTGACCCAGGCGATGTACGCGGCCCGCGAGCTCGCCATGAGCCGGATGGAGGAGGAGGCCGCCGTGCTGGGTGCCGACGGGGTCGTCGGCGTCCGTCTCGATGTGGGCTTCTACGAGTGGGGCCGGGGCACGGCCGAGTTCCTCGCCCTCGGCACGGCGGTGAGCGCTGAGGACGGCGGCAACTGGAAGACGCCGGCCGGCAAGCCGTTCACGTCCGACCTCTCCGGCCAGGACTTCTGGACCCTGCTGCAGGCCGGGCACGCACCGCTCGGGCTGGTCATGGGTACCTGCGTCTACCACGTCGCCCACCAGGGGATGTTCCAGGCGATGGGCAACATCGGGCAGAACAAGGAGATGCCCAACTTCACCCAGGCGCTCTACGAGGCCCGCGAGCTGGCCATGGAGCGGATGCAGGACGAGGCCAAGAAGGTCGGCGCCGAGGGCATCGTCGGGGTGCAGATCCAGGAGAAGTCGCATGTCTGGGGCAGCCACACCATCGAGTTCTTCTCGATGGGAACGGCGGTCCGCAAGCTGCCCGGCCGCGAGATCACGACGCCGCGCATGGTCCTGTCGCTGGACCGCTGATGAGCGACGAGGCCGCCGCAGCCGCCCAGCAACGCCAGCTGGCGAGCATCGCCTCGCTCGAGCGCGGGGGGCTGCCCCTCGCCGCCCAGGAGCGCATCGAGGAGCTGCGCGAGGGCAAGTCCGCCTGGACCAGCGACCTCTCGGTCGCCGAGATGGCGGCCATCCAGCACGCCGGCTTCGAGCCGGTGGGGATGGTGATGGGCTCGAGCGTGTACCGGATAGCGGCTCAATGGGGTTACACCACCGTCTATGGCATGGGCGGGCAGGCGAGCGGAGGCAGGGTGCGCACCTACCCCTGCCCGCACGGCTACTCCATCTACGGGGGCACGGAGCACCGCACCGGTTTCAACTGGGAGCACCGCTATTACGAGGCCGGCATCACCGAGACCCGCAATGCCGCGCTGCGCCGCATCCTCGAGGAGGCGCACGGCCTGGACGCCCACGGGGTGGTCGGGGTGCGCATCCTGCGCCGCCATCTGGAGGGTGTCGGAAACTCGCTGGAGTTCACCTGCATCGGCACCGCGGTGCGCCGCCGGGGCGGTCCCAAGCTCCGCTCGCCCTTCATGTCCCACCTGGACGGCGTCGCCTTCAGCAAGCTCCTCCACGGCGGCTACGTCCCCGTGGCCCTCGTCATGGGCATCGGGGCCATGGAGATCGACCCGGGGTGCGGCACCGAGTGGGCCCTGCGCTCGTGGTCGAACTCGCGCATCCAGCAGATCAGCGATGGCATCGAGGAGGCCCGGATGCTCGGCATCAACCACCTCGAGACCGAGGTCGCGACCGTCGACGCCGACGGGGCGGTCGGCGTGGAGACCGACCTCTCCACCTACGAGCTGGGTGGCGAGTCGATGCTGGTCGAGCTCTTCCTGCTCGGCACCGCGGTGCGGCGCTATGCCAAGGAGCCGCTCGACGAACCCCCGCTTCCGATCATGAGGCTGCGCTGATGTCGGTCATGCCCCATCCGCGTGCCGACGCCGCCCTCGCCTGCCTGGCCGGGAAGAGCGGGGAGCGCCACCAGGGCCGCGCCTTCAGCAGTGATCTCTCCGTCGACGAGGCGGTGCTGCTCAAGGAGATCGGCTACGAGCCCAGGGGGCTCGTGGTCGGCAGTGCCGTCTACCACATCGGCATTCAGTACGCCAACTGGACCACCAACCAGGAGATGAGCGACCTGACCCAGGCCATGTACCAGGCTCGCACCGAGGCGCTCACCGCCATGGAGCGGCACGCCCAGCAGGTGGGGGGCCAGGGCGTCGTCGGTCTCAAGCTCGAGGTCCAGGTCCACCAGGGCGGCCACCCCCTCGCCGAGTTCGTGGCCATGGGCACGGCGGTCGCCAACCCCACCGTGAAGTCGAGCGGCGTCTGGGTCAGCGATCTCTCCGGCCAGGACCTCTACCTGCTGATCCGGGCCGGCTATCAGCCCATCGGCCTCGCCTTCGGGGCCTGCGTCTACCACGTCGCCCACCAGCGGCTCGGTGCCTGGGTCGGCCAGCAGAGCCAGAACGTCGAGCTCGGCAACTACACCTCGGCACTGTACGAGGCGCGCGAGCTGGCCATGACCCGCATGCAGCAGGAGGCGCGGAGGGCCCGTGCCCAGGGCATCGTGGCCATGCGCATCGAGCAGAGGTCGCACATGTGGGGAAGCCACGTCATCGAGTTCCTGGCGATCGGGACCTCGGTGAAGCTGGTGGCCGCCGAGCACCGGAAGCTCGCGCCCGAGCTGTCGGTGAGCCTCGACGACGAGGTCGTGCCGTTCGCCGACGGGGCAGCCGCCGCCGGGGGTGGCGACGAGGGCTGATCCGTCGGGGGACGGGCCGCACGGAGGAGATGGTCCCTGGCCAACAGGTGCCTTTCGTCACTGGTTGGCCGCCCCCGCGAGTTCGACGATCTGGCCACTCGACCGGCGCGGCCGGGTTCAGCGGCGCGCCCGACGACGCGGGGAAGGTCGCCCCCTGGGGAGGTTCCGATGAGCACGGATGCCAGCTACACGAGCAGCCTGCAGGTCGAGCGCCGCTCGATCGAGTACATCCCGCCGGAGGAGCGCCACGGCACGCCGCGGAGCCTCTTCAACATCTGGTTCGCCTCCAACATGCAGGTGACCGCGGCGGTGACGGGCGCGCTGGCCGTGATCATCGGGCTCTCGCTGCCGTGGGCGCTGCTCGCCATCGTGATCGGCAACCTGGTCGGCGTCGTCTTCATGGCGGCGCACTCGGCGCAGGGGCCCAAGCTCGGCATCCCCCAGATGATCCAGAGCCGGGCCCAGTTCGGCTTCTACGGCGCCATCCTGCCGCTCGTCCTGGTCCTGCTCATGTACGTCGGCTTCTTTGCGACCAGCGCGGTGCTGGGCGGAGCCGCCCTCTCCGGGTGGCTCGGCCTCAACCAGACCCTCGCCACCATCCTCGTGTCCGCGGTGTGCACCGTTCTCGCGGTCTACGGCTACCGGATGATCCACCAGTACGAGCGGTGGATCGCCCTGGTGTCGGGTCTGGGCTTCCTCTACCTGACCATCCGGCTGCTCACCGTGCACTCGCTCGGCGCCGTCTGGGTCAACAGCGGCCTGAGCTTCGGGACCTTCCTGCTCGCCATCACCTTCGCGGCGACCTGGCAGATCACCTACGCACCCTACGTCGCCGACTACTCCCGCTACCTGCCCGAGAAGACCAGCAAGGCGGCCACCTTCTGGTGGACGGCGGCCGGGTCGGTGATCGGCACCGTCTGGATGATGGGCTTCGGCGCGGTGGCGGTGGCGGTGGCGACCAACGCCTTCAACAGCGGATCGGTCTCCTTCATCGTCGGCCTCGGCAATTACAAGGTGATCGGCTGGGCGATCTCGCTGGTCATCATCCTCGGCATCGTCGCCGTGAACGTGCTGAACCTCTACGGCATGTTCATGTCGACGACGACCACGGTCACCGCGCTGGCCAAGATCCGGGTGCACGCCTCGATGCGGGCCGGCTTCGTGCTCGGCGCCGCGGTGGTGGGCACCGTGCTGGCGGTGGCCGCGACGTCCAACTTCCTCAACGACTTCGAGAACTTCATCCTCTTCCTCGCCTACTTCCTGGTGCCCTGGACCGCGATCAACCTGATGGACTTCTACTTCGTCCGCCGGGAGCGTTACGACATCGCCTCGATCTTCGATGTCAAGGGCATCTACGGGCGGATCGACTGGCGCACCATGGTCGCCTACCTGGTCGCCATCGCCGTCGAGGTCCCCTTCATGAACACGACCTTCTACACGGGCCCGATGGTGAGCCACCTCGGCGGCGGGGACATCTCCTGGATCCTCGGCCTGATCGTGGCCTCCGGCCTCTACTTCCTGCTCCACGGGTCGCTCCGGGCGGGCGTCTCGGGCGGGGTGGCGCCGGCAGCGCCCACGGCGGCCACCGAGAGGACGTCCTGATGGCGGGGGCCGAGCACGGGCCCCGCGTGGTGCACGCTCCGCGAGGCTCACACCTCGCCTGCAAGGCGTGGCCGCAGGAGGCGGCCATGCGGATGCTGATGAACAACGTCGACCCGGCGATCGCCGAGCATCCGGACCAGCTCATCGTCTACGGCGGTGGCGGCAAGGCGGCGCGCAGCTGGGCGGCGTTCGACGCCATCGTCGCCTCGCTCAAATCTCTGGAGAACGACGAGACCCTGTTGGTGCAGTCGGGCAAGCCGGTCGGCATCTTCCGCACCCACGAGTGGGCGCCGCGGGTGCTGATCGCCAACGCCAACCTGGTGCCGGAGTGGGCCAACTGGCCCGAGTTCCGCCGGCTCGACGCCCTCGGACTCACCATGTACGGGCAGATGACGGCGGGCTCCTGGATCTACATCGGGACCCAGGGCATCCTCCAGGGCACCTACGAGACCTTCGCGGCGATCGCCGCCAAGCGCTTCGGGGGGTCGCTGGCCGGCACCATCACCCTCACCGCGGGGCTCGGCGGCATGGGCGGAGCGCAGCCGATGGCGGTGACCATGAACGAGGGCGTGGCGATCTGCGTCGAGATCGATCCCTCGCGCATCCGGCGCCGCTTGGAGACGGGCTATCTCGACGTCGTCGCCGACTCCGTCGACGATGCCCTGGACCGCGCGCTGCAGGCCAAGCGCGACCGCACCCCGCTCTCCATCGCGGTGCTCGGCAATGCCGCCGATGTGGTGCCGGAGCTCCTCGCCAGCGGGGCCGAGATCGACGTGGTGACCGACCAGACGTCAGCCCATGACCCGCTGATGTACGTCCCCCGCGAGGCCACGGCGGAGCAGATGCCGGAGCTGCGTCTCGCCGATCCGGCGGGGCTCACCGCCCGCGCCCGCGAGTCGATGGCCGCCCATGTGGACGCCATGATCGGCTTCCTCGATCGGGGTGCCGAGGTCTTCGACTATGGCAACTCCATCCGCGCCGAGGCTCTGCTCGGCGGCTGTGCCCGCGCCTTCGACTTCCCCGGCTTCGTCCCCGCCTACGTCCGCCCCCTCTTCTGCGAGGGGAAGGGCCCCTTCCGCTGGGTCGCGCTCTCCGGCGACCCCGCCGACATCGCGGCCACCGACCAGGCGGTGCTCGACGAGTTCCCGGACAACGAGCCGCTCGCCCGCTGGATCCGGATGGCCGGGCAGCGGGTCAAGTTCCAGGGCCTGCCGGCCCGGATCTGCTGGCTCGGCTACGGGGAGCGCGACCGCCTCGGCCTTCGCTTCAACGAGATGGTGGCGCGCGGAGACCTCGCGGCGCCGATCGTCATCGGCAGGGACCACCTCGATACGGGGTCGGTGGCATCGCCGTACCGCGAGACCGAGGGGATGCGCGACGGCTCGGACGCCATCGCCGACTGGCCGCTCCTCAACGCCCTGCTCAACACCGCCTCCGGGGCCTCCTGGGTGTCGATCCACCACGGTGGTGGGGTCGGCATCGGGCGATCCATCCACGCCGGCCAGGTGACCGTCGCGGACGGGACACCGCTGGCCGCCCGGAAGCTCGAGCGGGTGCTCACCAACGATCCCGGCAGCGGGGTGGTCCGGCACGCCGACGCCGGCTACCCGGAGGCCGAGCGGGTGGCGGCCGAGAAGGGGCTGCGGCTGCCCATGCGCGAGTTCGGGGACTGACCATGCCCCATCCGCTGAACGACACCCAGCGGGCGATGCGGCAGGTGATCCGCGATTTCTGCCGCAACGAGGTGATGCCGGGGGCGGCGGAGCGCGATCGCACCGGGAAGTTTCCCGCCGACATCATGCGCGGTCTGGGTGAGCTGGGTGCCATGGGAATCACAGTTCCCGAGAGCTGCGGCGGGCTCGGCCTCGACACCCAGACCCAGCTCCTCACCATCGAGGAGGTGGCTCGCGCCGACGCGGCGCTCGCCTCCATCTACACGGCACACCTGCTCGCCCTGGAGGTGCTCGTCCCCTATCTGGGCGAGGAGCAGAGGCGGCGCTTCATCCCCGAGATGGCGTCGGGGAAGGCGCTCGGCGCCTTCGCCCTCACCGAGCCGGGCTCGGGATCGGACATCGGGGGCATGGAGACCGTGGCCAGGCGCGACGGCGACTCCTGGGTGGTGAGCGGCAGCAAGACCTTCATCAGCAACGCCGCCGACGCCGATGTCACCGTCCTCTTCGCCAAGACCGATGCGGCCGCCGGGTTCCGCGGGATCAGCGCCTTCGTGCTCTCGCGGGGGACCCCGGGCGTCAGCTTCTCCGAGCCGCAGGACAAGCTGGGCATCCGCTCCGCGCCCACCCACACCGTCTACCTCGACGGGGCGCGGATCACCGATGACCGGGTCATCGGGGAGCTCGGCACAGGGGGCAGGATGGCGCTCTCCGCCCTCAACCGGGCCCGCATCGACATCGCGGCGATGGCCAACGGCATCGCCCGTCGCGCCTTGGAGCTGACCGTCGCGTACGCCGCCGCGCGGGTGCAGTTCGGGCATCCCATCCGCGACTTCCAGGCGATCCAGCTCATGCTCGGAGAGATGGACGCGCAGCTGGAGGCCGCCCGCCTGACCGCCTGGTGGGCCGCGGCGGAGAAGGACTCCGGGGCCGATCTCCGTCGCGCCGGGTCGATCGCCAAGTGGGTCGCCACCGAGGCCTGCGGAGCCATCGTCGACAGGGCGGTGCAGGTTCACGGTGGCGCCGGCTACATGCGCGAGAGTGAGATCGAGCGCCTCTATCGCGACGCCCGTATCCTGCGCATCTTCGAGGGGACCTCGCAGATCCAGCTCATCGGCATCGCCGCCACGCTGGCGTCAGCCTTCGACCGGCACGGGGAGGTGGTCTGAGGTGACGCCGAAGGAGGTGGCGGCCGCTCCGGCCGCCGGTGTGGGCCCGCTCCACGGCGTCCGGGTGCTGGACCTCTCCCGGATGCTCGCCGGTCCCTACTGCGGTGCGCTGCTCGCCGACCTCGGTGCTGAGGTGATCAAGATCGAGGTGCCCGGCCACGGCGACGACGCCCGTCACATCGGGCCCTTCCGCAACGGCGAGAGCGTCTACTTCGACATCCTCAACCGGCGCAAGCAGAGCGTGACCCTGAACCTCAAGGACGCCGGCGCCCGGCAGCTCCTGCTCCGGCTCGCCGGCCGGTCCCAGGTCCTGCTCGAGAACTTCCGGCCCGGGGTCACCGAGCATCTCGGCATCGATTACGCGGCGGTAGCCGCCGCCTCTCCCGGCATCGTGTACGCGAGCATCTCGGGCTACGGTCAGTCGGGACCGATGTCCCTCTTCCCCGCCTACGACCTGATCGTGCAGGCGGCGTCCGGGCTGATGAGCGTGACCGGCCATCCCGACGGCCCGCCGACCAAGGTGGGGGAGTCGATCGGTGACATCACCGCCGGCGTCTTCGCCGCCCTCGGCATCGTCACCGCACTCCTCGAGGCCGCCCGCACCGCCCGCGGCACCCACCTGGACATCTCCATGCTGGAGAGCCTGCTCGCCCTGGAGGTGACCGTGCAGAGCCAGTACGACGTGAGCGGGGTGGCGCCCGCCCGGGTCGGCAACCGCCACCCGGTCTCGACACCCTTTGGCGTGTACCGGGCCTCTGACGGTGAGGTCATCCTTGCGGCCGCCAACGACCCCCTCTTCGCCCGCGTCGCCGAGCTGATCGGGAGGCCGGAGCTGGCCACGGACCCCCGCTACTCCAGCGACGCCCTGCGCACCGAGCACGAGGCCGAGGTGCGCGCCGCCATCGAGGGGTGGACGTCGGGCCGGACGGTTGCCGAGATCGTCGCCGCCGCCGAGGCTCGCGGCGTCCCCACCTCGGCGATCCTCGACTACGCGCAGGCGGTTGCCTCGGAGCAGGTGACGGCCCGCAACGCCGTGGTCCACTTCGACCATCCGGTCGCGGGGAGTGTCGACTACGTCGGGCAGCCGGTCCGCTTCTCCTCACACCCCCCCATCGAGCCGGAGCCGAGCCCGGGGCTCGGTGCCGACACCGACTCCGTGCTCACCGACCTGCTCGGGGTGGAGGCGGAGGAGCTGGCAGCGCTGCGCGCACGCGGCGCGATCTGAGCGGTCCCACAGGGCACGCCCACCCGGCGGCCGGGGTGCCGTGGGGCACCGCGGCCGGGGAGGATGCGCCGGGTGCGGCCCCGCCAGGATCGGCTCAGCCCGGGCCGGCAACCCGCGACGCGAACGCCGCCTCCACCGCGGCGAGCTGAGCCGCGGCTCCCCGCCGCACCCGCTGCGCGTCACTCTGGAGCAGGTCGGCGCGTGACGTGGCGCTCATCGCCGCGAGGTTGACGCTGACATTGGCGAGCCCCCCGGCGACCGCGGCGTGGAGCAGCTGGCCGGACGAGTAGGCGTCCGAGATCGCGTTGGCGTTGCCGGTCTCGACCAGCTCCCGGGCGGTGGACAGGAGGGCCGCAGCTCGTCGGGCCACCTCCAGGGGCACCTCCGCCGCTCCCACCAGCGCCGATTGCTCGGCCGCGGCACGCGCCTCGCGCTCGGCGTCGGTGCCCCGGGGCAGGCGGTGCGCCGCCATCACCAGGTCGAAGGCGGCGGCATCCCGCTCGGCGAGGGCGATCAGGGAGGCGCGCTCGGCGTCGGCCAGGGTCGCCACCTCGGCCATGCGGCTCTCGAGGGCCTCGTATCCCTTCCGTCCGCCGGTGAGCCGCGCCACCATGGCGAGCAGCGCCGCGCCCGCGGCACCGGTCATGGCCGCCGCCGCACCCCCGCCGGGGGTCGGCCTCGCCGAGGCGAGGGCCTCCAGGAACGCCTCCACGGTGAAGCTCCCGAGCCCGCCGCGCGGCGGCGGCAAGGAGGAGTCGCCGTCACCTTCCGGCTGCCGCGTCGCCGTCTGAGATGTGGACGGCGCGCTCCGGTGATTCGCCACCAGGGTCTCGATCACCTGGGCATCGGGCGTGAAGCCGCGGAGCTGCAGGTAGTGGGCGGCGGATTCGGCCAGCGCCGCCTGGGGGATGAGGCCGACGATCTCGGTGTCGAGCACGCGCATGCCGAAGCGGGTGGCCTCCAGCCGGACCAGCTCGAGGGCGCGGTACGGCGGCGTGGCGAGCGGGTCGAGCAGGTTCATGGAGACCTGGACACAGGCGCGCTCGGGCACCGCGAAGCCGATGGCGCGCACGTGCACCAGGCCGCCGGACCGCTCCCGAACCCGCTTGGCCACCTCCTTGGCGGCGCGTTCGTCACTCCCGCTCAGGTAGACGTTGAAGGCGACCAGCGGGGGGCGGGCCCCGACCGCGGTGGCTCCGGCCTTCCCGAGCTGGTGGGGACCCATGTCCGGCAGCCGCCTCCCCTCCGCCACATCGGCCCGGAGGCCCTCGTACTCGCCGCGCCGGACGTCGGCCAGGCTCGCCCGCTCAGGGCTCTGGGCGGCGCGCTCGTACAGGTACACCGGAAGCGAGAGGTTCTCGGACAGCTCGCGAGCGAAGCTCCGGGCCAGCTCGACGCAGTCGTCCATCGTCACCCCCCGGATGGGGATGAAGGGGATCACGTCGACCGCCCCCATCCGGGGATGGCTGCCGTGCTGCTGCTCCATGTCGATCAGCTCGACGGCCCTGGCGGCCCCTGCCATCGCCGCGGCGCGGGCGGCCTCCGGCGAGCCGATCAGGGTGGTGTCGAGCCGGTTGTGGTCGGGGTCCGACTGGCGGTTGAGCAGAGTGATGCCGGGGGTGGACGTCATCGCTGCCACGATGGCGTCCATCACCTCGACCCTGCGACCCTCGCTGAAGTTGGGTACCACCAGCACGAGCGGTTCCGGTGCCGCCGTGGTGGCTCCGCTCATCGGGGTGGCCCCGAGCGACTAGGCGGCCGAGCCGTCGGCGACCGGATGGAGGATGCCGGCCACCTCGTCAAGGGGCATGTCGTCGCTCGGCAGGATGATGTCGCTCTTGGTGACGTCCGCGCCGCCCAGGACGACGCCCTTGGCCTTGACGAAGGCGGTGACGTCCCGGAGGACCGCGTGGTATGCGGCATCGTCGTTGGCCTCGACGGCCGCGACCAGCCGGCGGTCGTACATGTCCAGGTCGGACTGCAGCGATGCCTCAAGCCGGTACTGGTCGTCGCCGTGGATGCGGACCACGATCCCGCGGGCGCTGATCGCCGCTGGCGCCGCCGCGGCCGGGGCGGGAAGGGCCGCCTGCTGCTTCATCGCGGCCAGCTTGGCCTGGACGCTGCTGTCCACCACGGTTGCGCTGATCTGGTCCTCGAGGGTGCTGGTGCCGCCGGTGAGCAGCGGGGTGTCGAGCGTGCCGCTCTCCAGGAGAGCGTCGACGGCATCGGCGTGCGCCTGGGTGCGGGCGATCTTGTCCTGGGCGCGCTGCATCATCATCGCCGCGTCGCTCGTGTGCTCGCCGATGCCGGCCAGGGTGTCCCCGGCGGTGCTGGTCGCCTTTGCCGCCTCGTACGAGGCCTTGAGAGACTCCCGCTGAGTGGCGAACGACTGCACCTTGGCCTGGTACTTCTGGAGCGCGACCTGCAGCTTCTCGACCTGGGCGGAGAGGGTGGCGATCTGGGGGTCCAGGGCCTGGCGCTGCTGCTGGAGCACCTCGGCCTGGGTCAGCGCCTGGGTGGCCAGGTCATCCTTGCCGGCGCTGACCGCCTTCTGGGCGGCATCGTTCAGCGACGCGATCCGGGTGTCCATCGTCTTGGCCTGGTTCTCGACCCGCTTCTGGCCGGTGGTCGCCTCGACCAGGGCGGTCCGGAGCTTCTGCTGCTGCTCCAGGAGCTGCTGGTACGAGAGGTCGATCGCCTGAGATGGGTCCTCCATCTTGTCCAGGGCGGCGTTGGACTTCTGCTGGACGATGTTGCTGAAGCGCCGGAACACGCTCATGCGGGTCTCCTTCGGGGTGGCAGCCGGACTGTGGGGACGCTGCGAATTCTATTCACTGGCCGGCCGCCCCGCTCGGTCGCTCGGCGCGGCGGTCCGGATCTGTCAGCGGAGATCGAGGGGCGCGGTCGCGGCCGCCTCGGCCTGGGCGCGGCTGAGCGCCCCGGTGGCGACCAGCCGAGCGAGCACGTACGACTGGCGGTGCCGGGCGAGGGCCAGGTGCTGGAGGGGATCGAGCAGGCTGGGGGCCTGGGGGAGCCCGGCGAGGAGCGACGCCTGCGCCCAGCTCAGCCGGTCCGGGGTGAGCCCGAAGTACCCCTCGCTGGCGGCGAGCACGCCGTAGTAGCCGTTGCCGAAGTAGATGGCGCTCAGGTACATGCTGAGGATGGCCGCCTTGGTGTAGTGGCCGTCGAGCTTGAGGGCGAGTGCGACCTCGCCGACCCCGGCGGCGATGCCGCCGTGGCCACCGGTGTAGAGGACCTTGGCGAGCTGCGCGGTGATCGTGCTGCCGCCCTCGTCCGCGCCGGTGAGCCACCCCCAGAACGCCCGGCCCACCCCGGCCACGTCGATCCCGTCGTTGCTGTAGAAGGTCCCGTCCTCGGCCGCGACGATGGCCTCGGACACCCGCCACGAGGGCGCGGCGGGGACGGCTGCGGAGCCGTGGGCGCGGTCGATGGCGGCCACCAGAACGGGGGCCCCGGAGACGGCCGGCGTGGCCATCTCGGCTCCCGCCAGGACCGCCCCGGGGATGAGGAGGAGCGCCAGCCCGGCTCGGAACAGCCAGCGCCATCGGGGCAGCCGCGGCCCGGCCCGAGCCGGTGAGGGGCGCGCCGGGAGCTCGGGCGCGGCGGCAGCGCCCTCAAGCAGGGCGATGGCGGGAGCGGCCGGATCGGGCTGGGGCGGGTCGGACCGCTCCACGGGCGGGGTCTCGAGCACTCTGCTCATGGGAACGGGCGAGGCGGGGGAACGGATACGCACCGGTCTCGCCGGCCGGACAGCGGTCACCTCCGCTCTCCGCCAGGCGCCCAGACCTCGGTTCCATTCTCGTTCCCGATCCTTGCGGTCTCGTTGCCGTCCTCCCGGGCGGGACCGGGGCCCACTGTGTCTTGGTGTCTGGGGTGCCGCGCCGAGCTTCTCCGCACGCGATCCAGTGGCCCCGCACCGACCACCTCCCACGGCCTCGCCTCACTCGCGGCGTAGAGTGCCGCCAGGCCGTCCCGCCGCGATGTCAGGAGTCGCCCATGGAGATCACCTCGGTCGCCATCCACAAGCCGGAGGATGTCAACCTCATCCTCGGTCAGAGCCACTTCATCAAGACCGTGGAGGATCTTCACGAGGCGCTGGTCGGAGCCGTGCCCGGGATCCGGTTCGGGCTCGCCTTCTGCGAGGCCTCCGGGCCGGCGCTGGTCCGCTGGAGCGGCACCGACGACGAGCTGATCGATCTCGCCCGCGGGACCATGGTGAGGCTGGGCGCCGGCCACGCATTCCTGATCCTGCTCGGCAACGCCTTCCCGATCAACGTGCTCCCGGCGGTGCGGGCGGTCCAGGAGGTCTGCGGCATCTACTGCGCCACCGCCAACCCGGTGGAGGTGATCGTCGCCGAGACCGACCACGGTCGGGCCATCCTCGGGGTGGCCGACGGCGTTCGCAGTCGGGGGATCGAGGGGGAGGCAGAGATCGCCGAGCGCAAGGAGATGCTCCGCCGCTTCGGGTACAAGGCCGGCTGACCCTCCGCCGGACCAGCAGCCGGCGACCGGACCTGGGTGGTGACCCGGGTCAGCGATCGGCGGGCGACAGACGCTCCGCGAGGTAGCGCAGCGCGATCGGGTACCGGTACTCGATGCCCATGTGGCCGCCTTCGAAGAGCTCGAATCGGACGTCGGTGACCCCGATCTGCTCCAGGGCTCGCCGGAAGGCCTCACCCCCGAGGTCGAGATACCACTCGTCGCTCCGGCCGCCGTCGATGAAGATCGCGCGCAGGGAGCGCAGGGCGTCGGCGTACCGGGGGGCCATGCGCACCGGGTCCCACTGCAGCCACTGCTCCCACACCTCGGGGATCAGCATGCCGGTGGCGGTGTCGAAGGGCAGCCGGACCTGGCCGTCGGAGTCGGCGGAGTAGGCGGCGGCCATCGCCCAGGCGTTGGTCAGCTCACCGTCGCCGTCCCGGCTCATCGCCGGCCGCGAGCGGAAGTCCGCCCAGAAGCGGTCGTAGCTGCCCTCGTAGCGGTCGCGGAGCACGCGCGCGCACTTGCGGAAATCGGGCAGGTAGCAGTTCTCGAAGACGGCGTCGCCGGCGTGGTCGGCCATCCCCCCGAAGAGGTCGGGCCGGAGCATGCAGGTGACCATCGCGCCGTACCCGCCGCTCGACTTGCCGGCGATGCCGCGGTGAGCGGAGGCGGCGAGGGTGCGGTACCGCGCATCCACCCAGGGCACGATCTCCTCGCAGAGGTGGCTGTGGTACATGCCGATGGCCGGCGAGTCCAGGAACTGGCTGCCTCCCACCGACGTCCAGCAGTCGGCGAAGACGACCACTGCGGGTGGCGGGGGATCCTCGCCGCTGAAGAGGGCATCGCAGAGCTCGGGGAAGTTGGGCCGGAACGCGCTCCGGTTGTGCCAGCTGTCCACCTGCCCGCTGTACCCCTGGATCATGTAGACGGACGGGTAGCGCTTCTCGGGGTGGTCGTCGTAGCCGGGGGGCAGGTAGACCTCGATGGGGCGCACCCAGGGGTCGCCGAGCGGATTGCCCCGCAGGGCTGCGCTCTCGATCACCGACTGCTCGAAGCGGCCCCCGCCGGCGCGCCGCCAGGGAGGGCCGACCGCAGGAGTTGCCCCCTGCCCGGACTCTGGATCGGACATCTGGCTTCCCCCGGTGGGCGTGAGCCGAGGCTGAAACAACGGATCCTACCCGCCGTGACCCGCTGCCAGGGCGAGGTGGCCGCGGACGCTCAGGCGGCGGTGCGACGGGGCGCCGGGCGCCGGCGCCGGAACGAGCCGACCGGCCGGCGGGGAAGCCCGGTCCGGACCGGTTGGTTCGGCCTGACCGGACGGAATGCCGGCTCCGGGCTCTCGCTCTCGGCAAGGTAGAGCCACTCGCCGCGCTGGAGGAGCGGTTCGGCATGCAGCCGGGGTAGGCGGGGCGCGCCGCCGCGCTGCAGCTTGTGCCACTGCTCGGCGTCGGCGGTCGAGAGGAGCGTGATGGCCCGGCCGGCGGCGCCGTTGCGCGCGGTGCGGCCGATCCGGTGGGTCAGCCATTGCGCCGTCTCGGGCAGCTCGTAGTTGACGACCAGGCCGACGTGGGGGACGTCGAGGCCGCGGGCGGCCACGTTGGTCGCCACCAGCACGTCGACGTCGCCGTCGCGGAAGCTGCCGATGGAGCGCTCCCGGGCGTTCTGCGAGAGGTTGCCCTGGAGCTCCGCCACCCGCATCCGGAGCGCGTCCAGCTTGTGGGCGAGCTTCTTGGCGCCGTGCTTGGTCCGGGTGAAGACGATCGTCCCCGATCCGGCTGGCTGAAGCTTGAGCAGGGTCACCAGTGAGTCCATGCGCTGGTCGTCGTCCACGTGCAGCACGCCGTGCTCGAGGGTGGGCTCGGCGTCGGCGGCGACCTGCACCCGTCGCGGCTCACGGAGGTGGCGGTCGATCATCCGCTGCACCCAGTCCGGCATGGTCGCCGAGGCGAGCACGGTCTGGCGCGCGGCTCCGGCCGCACAGAGGCTCATGATCCGCTCCACCTCACGGGCGAAGCCGGCATCGAGCATCTCGTCCGCCTCGTCGAGCACCAGGTACTCGACCGCGGAGAAGTTGACCCGACCCTGCCCGACCAGATCCAGGATGCGTCCGGGGCAGCCGACCACGATGTCGGGGCCGCCGGCCAGGGCCTGGAACTGGGCACCGTAGCCGACGCCCCCGTAGAGGACGGCGACCCGCAGCGCGCGGTCGAGGCCGGCGATCACGGTGGCGACCTGGAGCGAGAGCTCCCGGGTGGGCCCGACCACCAGGGCGCGCGGTCCCCCGGCACGGTGGCCCTGCAGCCGTTCGATCATGGGGATGGCGAAGGCGAGCGTCTTCCCCGATCCCGTGGGGGCCGCGATCACCGTGTCGTGGCCGGCGAGGAGGTGGGGAAGCGCCTCGCGCTGCACCTCGTTGGGGGCGTCGATGCCCTGCCGGGTGAGCGATTCGAGGGTGCGCGCACGCACTCCGAGTTCTGCAAACGATGTCATGGGTTCTCCGGGCGCACACCAGCCTGCCGTGTCGTGGCGGCTGGACCGCGCTGGCCCCTCTCGGGGGTGGGAAGCGTTCTTGAGGACCCCGCCGGAAGCGGGGGAGAGGGTTCGCCAAGATGCCGTCGACGTGGTCGACTGCCCATGACGGTAACAGAAGGGCGGCCTCCGGCGGGCTCCGTCACGGATCCGGGGCCGCTTGGGGAGGGCGGGGAGCCCCCCCAAGGGTCACCTCGGGGGCGTGGGGGACCTCTCGGGCGCAGCGGTGGAGCCGCTCGGCTGGCAGGCGGTGGGTGGCACGGCGGTCGTGGCCAGGGGCGCTCGAAAGAGCTCCGGGCCGGGATGCACCGCTCCGCCGGCACCATGATGGCCGCCGTGGCCCGGGACTCCCAGGTGAGGCGACTGGTGGGGGTCGATCTTGATCCGCGGTACCCAGGCGTCACGCAGCGCCGTCTGGCTGGTCACGACCGGGGGGAGGTCGCCGCGGACCACCTGGGCGAGGGTGACCTCGTCGAGCACGTCCCGGATGTACGACCTGACCGCGATCCACACGTCCCGGAGGGCCGCGGTGTGGCCGACATAGGCCAGCTGGTCCGGGCGGTAGTCGCCCACCCGGGCCAGCGGCCCGTCGATCACTCGGATGACGTCGCCCAGGGTGATGGTGCTGGGATCGCGCGCCAGCTCGAAGCCACCGCCCACCCCCCGGTGACTGATCACCAGCCCCTCCTCCTTGAGCTCGGCAAGGATGTTCTGGAGGAATTTGAGGGGGATGTTCTGGGATTCGCCGATGTGCTCCGCGCTGACCGTGCCCGGCCCATGGGCCGCCAGCTCGATCGCCGCCCTGACGGCATAGTCAGCCTTCACCGATACGCGCATTTCGCACATTGTGACCACAGGGTCGGCCCTCGCACCTCATTGGTAGACATTAGGTGCGAGGGGCCGGCCCTGCATCGGGTCAGGGGCGCTTTGGCAGCCGGAGGCTCAGCTGCAGGTCCAGGTCTCGGTGCCGGCTTCCGGCAGCTGATCCCCATCCTGGAGGTTGGAGAACGT
Organism: Candidatus Dormibacteria bacterium; assembly: GCA_050015875.1. Classification (GTDB taxonomy): domain Bacteria; phylum Chloroflexota; class Dormibacteria; order Aeolococcales; family Aeolococcaceae; genus Changshengia. Next base: position 19,624 of record JBEKAP010000008.1, read on the forward strand.
GGCCGAACCCGACCCGTTGCTGTTCACCGTGATCGAGAGGGTGGCTCCCGACACCTGGTCAAACTCGTCGGCCGTCCCCTGGTAGGGCATCGAGGTCGACCGAGTCCTGGAAGGTGGTCGCGTCCGTGTACGTTCCCGGACCGGTGTAGGGGGTGATGTTCCAGTTGAGGGCGAAGCTCTGGTCCGTCAGAGGCTGGGGGATGCTCCAGGTCTGGTTGGCCATGCCGCTCTTGGCCAGCACCGAACAGGCCGGCAGGACGCTGAGGTACTCGGTGAACGTCGCGGACTGGGTGACGGTTCCCGTGACTTTGAGGGTGGCGGTGAACGCATGGGCACCGCTCGCTGCGGCCGTTGCCGCCGTCGAGGAGGAGGAGGCTGCCCCGGTCGGGGCGCCCGCGGACGAGGCTGGGGTGCTGGAGGCCCCGCACGCGGAGGCGCAGAGAAGGAGCAGGCCACCGGCCCCGCCGACCAGGCGCCGGCGCACCCGTGCTGAGGAAGGGATGTCGACGAGGGCGCGGAGATTCATGTGACGACCACCACTGTTGGCGAATTCATGCAACGGAGGATGTGGTTGTCCCCCTCCCAGTTGCACGGGCCCAGCGGTGATCCGGGCGTCCGCTCTCCCGGCCCTACACCGCCCGCTCGAACACCGGCGTACCCGCGTGCTCCTCGCGGTGGAAGGGCAGCGCCAGGAGTGCAAAGGCGAGCAGGGCGAACGGCGCCGCCTCGATGATGTACCAGGGCCAGGGGGCGAAGAGGTCGAGCGGTGTGGTCCCGCGCGGCGGCTTGCCCGCCAGGTTGAAGTAGTTGGCCCGAGTTGCCAGGTCAAAGACTCCGACGGCCGCCGCGTAGGCCAGGGTGGCCTGGAAGGCCCTGGTGACGGCGCCCTTGCCGGGAACGTAGCCGAGTCCGCAGACCAGGAAGAGGGCCGCGATGATCACGCCGCTGTGGTCGATGTAATACTCGAAGTACGAGTAGCTGCCGAGCGGCAGCGGCCGGTCCGGCCAGAGCAGGCCCATCGTGGTCGCCGCCATCCCCCAGAAGTAGGTGGTCTCGATCAGCCCGCGCCGGCGCCAGAGGAGCGCTCCCCCCGCCACGAACGCGGCGAGGTCGCAGAGGTTGAGGGGGAGGCCGTACCTGATCGACCAGTTGCCGTTCCACACCCCGCTCAGGCAGTAGGCGGTCTGATTGACGACCAAGGCGCCGGCCAGGCCGCGCGCCGCCCACGCGCTCCGGCGGCTCGGCCATCGCCTGCCTGCGACGACCGCCGCCCAGATGGCGATCGCCGTGAAGGCCAGCGCCCCGAGGTTACCGACGCTCCAGAACTGATTCACGCTTCCTCACCGATTGCCCGGATCGGTGCCGTTTCTAGCACACCACCGGCCCGGGCTCTCGTCCCCATACTTGAGGCAGCACCCTCGCGAGGCCCACGCAATGAGTGCGTGGCTGCAGACGACGATTCTGATCGGAGACGCCATGCCGACAGCTGCCGGCTCGGGGACACGGGCTGATCCCTGGAGACTGAGAACACCCCCGGGAACGTCCGAGTACCAGATGTATGAGGACAGATTGGCCGATCCCCCCGCACTGGTCTGCCAGGTCGGCGGGACCCAGCTTCGGTACCTGCTCTCCGCCGTCGACGACCTCCACGCGATGCTGAAAACCCACGGTGACTGGATGCCCCTCGGCGGCGCGGACGAGCAGAAGCCCGCCCTGGACGGCACGGTGGAGGCCTGGGGTCGATCGCCGTCCAATCCGGTGGGCGGCTGGTATGGGCTCAAGAAGGGCCTGCGCGGGCGTTTCGGTGTGTACCTTCCGCCGTTGCTGGAGGCTCTGGGGTTGGCCGAGCTGGAACACAACCCTCGCAACAACCGGATGCGCGCGCGATAACCCCTTGGAGCCGACGGGGAGACTCGAACTCCCGGCCAGCGGTTTACGAAACCGCTGCTCTACCACTGAGCTACGTCGGCTGGGGAAGACGGGCACGCGGTGAACCAGCCCGAGTGGGCCATTATCCCAGTTGCGTGAAGACCCGCCGCCCCCGGCCCCGCGTCGCCCCTCTGGGATGACCGCCGAGGCCCTGACCCGCTTCGCCGAAACCGACGGATTCGAGGTCGCCCTCGACGACGAGGGTTCGCCGCCGGACGAGCCACTCCTGCGCCTCTACGGCGGGCCCCTCCGGGTCCGGCTGGGCACTCCGCGCCTGGTCGCCAACTTCGTGACCACCGCCGATGGGGTCACCGCCTTCGGCGAGGGCGGCGGTGAGGGTGCCATGGCAGTCAGCCTCCACAGCCCCGCCGACCGTCTCCTGATGGCCCTGCTCCGGTGCGCCGCCGACTGCGTCCTGATCGGAGCCAGCACCCTCCGTGACGATCCCCACCACCAGTGGACCCCGAGCACCCCGATGCCGGACCTGGCGGAAGAGTTGGCCGCCCATCGGCGGCGGCTCACCGGCGATGACGGCCCACCGCCGCTCGCCGTGGTGACCGGGAGCGGCTCCCTGCCGGCCGCCCACCCCGCTCTCCGCCATCCCGAGGGCGACGTCCTGGTCATCACCACCGATGACGGGGCGGCTCGGCTCCCCGTGATGCACCCGCGGGTGCGGGTTGCGGTCGCCGGGGAGGCGGGCGAGATCCCCGCCGGCGCGGTGGTCGAGGCGGTGCGCACTCACCTGACGGCCATTACCATCCTCTGCGAGGGCGGCCCCCTGCTCTTCGGGCAGCTCCTCGCCGGCGGGTGGGTGGACGAGCTCTTCCTCACCGTGGCCCCGCAGCTCGCTGGCCGTTCCGGGCATGCTCCCCGGTCTGGTCTGGTCGTTGGCACTGCGTTTGCCCCCGAAAAGGCGCCGCGGCTCGGTCTCCGCTCGCTGCGCCGGTCGGGCGACCACCTCTTCCTCCGGTACGCGATTTCGCGCCGTCCTTGACAGCATCGACACGCACGGCACCAGGGGTGGCCGGCTAGCGCAGGTGTATGCTCCCGCGTCTCGCCGGCTGCGCGACGAGTGCCTCCGATCTCGGCGCGAGTACGGTCACCCCGGGGCGTGTGAGCGCTGCCACCGCCACCCGCGGCACCGCGACGGGGACGGGTCGGCGCGCCGGCACAGGGGGTGTGGGTACCTGTTCAGGCGCGCGGACGATCGCTGACGCCGTGACGGGCAGTGGGGTGCGCACTGGTTGCAGCGCCTGCGGCGGGCAATCGCCGTCGCCCAGCAGGAGACCGCGGCGCACACGGAGGTGCCGCTGCACCCAGAACCAGGCGGCAAAGCCGGCGAGGGTGATCACGCCCTTGTCAGCCGCGCGCTGGAGGAGGGCGGCGGCCACCGCCGCCGGGCCGAGCACGCCCTGTGTTTGGAGCAAAGCGATGGCGGTGCTTTCGAAGCCTCCCACCCCACCTCCGGGGCTGGTCGCGGCGCCGGCAAGGTATGCGGCGCCGTAGATGAAGGTGGTGGTCACCCAGGGGATCGCCGTGCCGCTCGTTCCCCGCACCATCAGCCAGAAGAGGGTCAACTCAAAGAGCGCGCCGAGCACGCTGAGGATCAGCCAGAGCCAGGTCTCGCGGCGTCGCATGAGCCGGACCACGTGCTCGTGGAGAACCTCGAGCTGGCGGGTGGCGCGCCGCGCCCACGGGATATGCCCGACCACCCGGAGGACGGCGTTGAAGACGGGGTCGATGGTGAGGATGCCGATGATCGCCAGGATCCCGGCGAGCGAGACGGCGATCCCGGAGATGCCGGCGGCATAGGCGAGAGCGCCGGGGATGGCGACCGCCACGATCACCGTGGTGTAGAGCAGCTCCTGGACGGTGACCGCGGCCATGGTGGTGCCGATCGGGGCACCGGTCGCCTCACTGGCCAGTTCGGCCCGGGCCAGCTCACCGAACGGCAGCAGCCCAAAGGCCTCGCCGCCCACCGTGAAGAGCACCGAGTCTCGCGGGGTCACCGCCACCGACTCGCTGCGCAGCAGCTGGTGGTAGCGGAGCCCCTTGGTGAGGTAGAAGCA
>JBEKAP010000009.1:0-21454 GCA_050015875.1 Candidatus Dormibacteria bacterium
GTGGACGATCGACCCGGTCTCGCGCAGCAGGTCGAACGCCTGGCTCCAGAAGCCCAGCGCGATGATGTCCGACTCCCAGGTGAGCAGGTCGTAGGCGATGTCGAAGCGCCGCATGGTGGCGAGGTGGCAATCCACCACCCGGGAGGCCAGCTCCTTGACGAAGACGGCGGTCTGGTTGCCGCCGGCCTCGATCTGCCGGAGCGTCCGGCGGCGCTCCTCGACCAGCGCGGGGTCCGCCTCGTAGCGGCGGCCCACCTCCACGTAGACCCGGGAGCAGTACTGGTCGAAGGGCTCGTGCGATCCCTGCTCGAGCCCGAGGTGGCGCAGTCCCACGGCGACGTCGGCGACCTGCACGCCGGTGTCGTCGATGTAGTTCTGGACCTCCACCTCCTGCCCCAGGCGGCGGAGGATGCGGGCCACGCTGTCACCGATGCAGGCGTTGCGCAGGTGGCCGACGTGGGCAGCCTTGTTGGGATTGGTCGCGGTGTGCTCCACCAGCGTCCGGCCCGGCGGCGGCGTCCCCCCGGGGAGGAGCAGCGGCGTGCTCCGGTCCAGCTCCAGCGCCTGGTCCATGACCGCGCTCGCCCAGGCGCGACCGTCCAGCCGGCAGTTGACGTAGCCCGGCGGGCTCACCGACCAGCCGGCCACGAAGGGCAGATCGAGGGCTTCCAGCCGCCCGCGCAGCTCCTCGGCGATCTCGATCGGGCGGCGGCGCAGCACCCGCGCGGCGCGAAGCGGGGCCGGGGTCGAGAAGTCGCCAAACTCGGGCCGGGCGGAGCGGTCGACAACCGCCTCGACCTGGTCGTCGACACCGGACGCGGTGAGGACGGCGCGGACCGCTCGGATCAGCTCGGTGCGGACGTCGAGCATGGGCTCGGATCGTACTCGGAGAGGTGCGTGGGGCTGCTCGGCCCTTCCTCTCAGGCGCCTCCACGAACGGCGCGCAGCGCGCGGTAGCCTCAAATGGAGACAATGCCCGGCCGATGGGCACAATTCGCCACTGCGTGGTTCCCGCCGCCGGACTGGGCACCCGCTTCCTCCCCGCGACCAAGGTTCTCCCCAAGGAGATGCTCCCTGTGGTCGACCGCCCGGTCATCGAGTGGGCGATCGAGGAGGCCATGTCGGCCGGCGCCGAGGAGATGGTCCTGGTCATCGCCAATGGCAAGGAGCTGATCCAGGCCCACTTCGAGCGCCAGCCGGAGCTGGAGAGGGTGCTCGAGATGCGGGGCAAGAAGGCTGAGCTGGCGGCGGTCCGCCACTCGCAGGACATGGCCCACATCCGCTACGTGCTCCAGGAGAAGCCACTCGGGCTGGGCCACGCGGTACTCTGCGCGGCCGATGTGGTGGGTGACAATCCCTTCCTCTGCATGCTCCCCGACGACCTCTCGCATGCCCCCGTCCCGATCCTGGCCCAGCTTCGCGAGGCCTGGAACGGCGTCCAGTCGACGGTGCTCGCGCTGATGCGGGTCTCCGGCGACGAGATCTCCCGCTACGGCTGCGCGACCGTCGGCGAGAGCCGCGGCCGCCTCCACCGGGTCACCGGCGTCGTGGAGAAGCCCAAGCCGGAAGAGGCTCGATCGGACCTTGCCATCATGGGCCGCTACGTGCTCTCTCCCGGGATCTTCGGCGCCCTTCGCCGCACCCCGGTCGGTGAGGGCGGGGAGATCCAGTTGACCGACGGCATCGCCACCCTGCTGGAGGGGGGCGAGCAGGTCTGGGGGCTCGAGTTCGAGGGCGAGCTGCTCGACGTGGGTACCCTCGACGGCTGGCTGACCACCAATGTGCGCCTGGCTCGCGAACTGGGCCGGGCGCCCGCGCTTCGGGGAGCACTCGGATGATTGGGCTATTCCGCCGTGAATGGGGCGCCATCACCTTCGTCGCCACCGTCCTGATCGGGGCGGTCGTGGTCGCCATCTCGTTCGCGATCGGCGCCGGTGGCCACTCCAACAACGCACCGACCCCGCCTCCCTGCCCCTCCTACACGCCCTGGGAGACGCCCGTGGCCGGGGCCACGCCCACCGCGACGCCGTTCGCCTTCGCCAACTGCCCGGCACCGCCCACGCAGCCGATCCCGAGCGCCAGCCCGACGCCGACCCCGAGCCCGACGGCCACGCCGTCCCCCTCGGCCTCCGCCTCCGCATCGGCGTCCGCGTCCGCGTCCGCGTCCGCGTCTGCGTCGGCGTCCGCCTCAGCCTCAGCCTCAGCTTCCGCGAGCCCGACGCCGACCCCGTCGTAGCCGGGCCGGCCCGGCAGGGCCGGCGCATCCGCCGAGGCTGACCGGGGCGGTCGCTAGCCGATCTGGCTCTCCAGGGATGCGATCGGGGCGGTGCTGCACACCGAGCCCGGCTGGTTGCCGGTCAGCTTGCAGATCCCGGCGGTGATCCAGTTGGCGTTGCCGATGATCGGCTGGGCGACCGTGCTCTGGGCATCGGTCAGGGTGGCGGCGATCTGCTGCCAGGTCATCCCCTGGAGCAGCTCCGGAGGCACGCCGCTGCCGCTCAGGATGTAGCGGTTGCCGAGGTCCTGGAAGGGGATGCCGCCGGCCTCGGACGAGTACGGAGAGGTGTCGTAGGTGGAGACCAGGGCCTGCTCCGCGGCGGTCGGCTTCTGCAGCGGGTTGTCGTTGCGGTCCGCCGTCTCGACCGGCGCGAAGTCCAGGTACTGGCTGGCGTAGCTGGAGCCATAGAAGGTGAAGGTGTGGGTGTCGGGGATGTCCTCTGGGTTGGAGTCGGACATCGTGAGGTGCAGGTTGCTGAAGGTCCCGAAGCGGCTGAGGGCGATCACCACGCTCCATCGCTCGGCGGCGCAGTAGGGGCAGAACTCGGCACCGAAGTAGACCAGCTCGGGCTTGCCGTCCGGGCCGGTCAGCGCTGCCGGGGAACCGGAGATCGACTGGAGGGGGTCGGTCACCCCGCCCGCCCCGATGGTGCTGGACACCGTCGGGCTGATCCCGGTGACCGCTGCGAGCACGGACGCCGGGACGGGCTGACCCTGGCTGGACGAGGAGCCCCCGCCGTTGGCGGTCGACTGCAGTCCCAGGACGATGAAGACGACGACCACGGCGGCCACCACCACGGCCACCCCGCCGCCCCAGGCCCAGGGGCTCTGCCACCAGGGGCGCGGCACGACCACCTTCTGGGTGCGATAGCGCGACGGCTTCGACGATGGCGGCCGGGCGCTGCCCTGGGTTCGCGAGGGGGTGGTGCCGCCGGCGGGGCTGGATCCGCCCGAAGAGGCGGAGCCGCCGGAGGGGGTCGAGCCGCCGGCGGACGCGCCCTCGCGCCGCCGCTTGGAGGGTCGGGGCATTCCGAAAAACCTCTCTATGAAGCCCGGGCCGGCTGGACCCGCGCGATCGCCACCAGCAGGCTGAGGAAGACCAGGATATGGACACCGGTGCACCACTCGCAGAGCTCGTGGAGCTTGACCAGCTCGGCGAAGACGAAGTAGAGGACGGAGACGAGCCCCAGCACGCACCAGATGAGGTGGGTGGGGCGCAGCCACTCCGGCTCGTCGAGCCGGCGCCGGGCCGAGCTGATCGAGACCACGGCGAGCGCTCCGCTCACCATGAACCAGATCATCCCCGGGACGGTCACCGGGATCGAGGTCCCCGGCACCATCGAGTAGGAGCTCTTCAGGACCGATCCGCAGTTGATGAAGCCGTTGTCGGTGCAGATCGGCGGGACGCCCGCGTAGTGGAGGGTGGTCAGGTAGGCGGCGATGCCGAGCCCGACCACCGCCGCGCCGAGGAGAAACCAGGCGCCGGCCCCGGCGCGACCGGTCCCGTCGTCGAGGAGGTCGTCCGCCGGCTCCTCCACCGAGGCGGGAGGCGGGCCTGCGGACCGCGGAGGCGAGCTCATGGGGTCTCCTTCACGGTGACGTGGTCCCGCCACCAGAGATCGACGGCGGCTTCCGTGACCGACCGGCTGCCCACATTGTCGATCACCCAGGTGGCGAGGTCGCGTTTCTGTTCGATGGGAAGCTGGGCGTCGAGCCGCTGCCGGGCTGCCTCGTCGTCGAGACCGTCCCGCTCGCGCAGCCGCCGGAGCTGGGTCGCGGCGTCCGCGTAGACGAGCAGGACGCCGCCTGGGAAGTCGGACTGGTGGCCGCCCTCGAAGAGGAGGGGGACGTCGACGGCGATGAGCGGCGGTCCCGAGAGCGCGAGGTCGGCGACCTGATCGGCGATCCGGGCGAGGATCAGAGGATGGGTGAGCGCCTCGAGACGGTGGCGGCTCTCCGGATCCGCGAAGACGATGGCCGCGAGGCGGGCGCGGTCGAGCTCCCCGGCGGCGTCGAGCACGTCGGGGCCAAAGGCGCCGGCCACGGCCTCCAGGCCGGCCGTTCCCGGCCGCACCACCTCGCGGGCGATCCGGTCCGCATCGACCACGGCCGCACCCCGGCCGGCGAGCATGGCCGCGACGGTCGACTTGCCGGTCGAGATACCGCCGGTCAGCCCGATGATCCGCACGCGCGGATCATCCCTCGCGGCGAGGGCACACGGCGGACGCCCCGCCGGCGCGCCTGGTCCCGCTCCTCCCCGCCCCGGGAAGGTCCCGGCCGCCGGTCAGCGGGCGACCGGCTCCTGGACAGCCCCGGCGTACACCTGGCCCACCAGGTCGACGCGACCGAGGGACCGGGCGAAGTCCAGGCATGCCGACCGGGTGAAGCGGAGATGCTTTCCCGGGGTGTGCCAGGCCTGCAGGTGGCCCTGAGCCACCGCGCGCCGGAGTGTCGACCGCGAGACGCCACAGAGGGCGGCCGCTTCCCCGGTCGTCAGGATCTGGTCCTCGTTCTGAGCCATCGTCGTTTCCTCCCTTTCCCGTCAGCGCACGCGCTGACTCCGACGCCTTGACCTCGTCGGACGTTTACCAGTGTACAGGGACTTTGGCGCGCTTGTCTCGTTCCCCTCGGTTCCTCCCTCCGTCCCACCGTTCCGAGGGTCCTATGGCCGGGGCACATCCGGGGACCTGCACGGAACCGCGGCGGCCCAACACCCGTTTAAGGGGCCAGAAGACCGCCTCGTATACTGGCCAAACGCGGTGCGCCGCCACGGCGAATGGGAGGAGAACTGGATGTCGGCACGGGTGCGCGACCTCGTCAACCGGCTCGTCGAGTGCGTGGGCACGGTGATCGTCGGCAAGGATGCCGAGATCGAGCTGTGCGTCCTCGCCCTCCTCTGCCGCGGCCACATCCTCATCGAGGATGTCCCGGGTGTTGGCAAGACCATGCTCGCCAAGGCGCTCGCCCGGGCCAGCGGCTGCTCCTTCGAGCGGGTCCAGTTCACCCCCGACCTCCTCCCCGGAGATGTCACGGGGGTCTCCATCTACGACCCGCGCACCACCGGTTTCGAGTTCCGTCGGGGCCCGGTCTTCACCCAGGTGCTGCTCGCCGACGAGATCAACCGCGCATCCCCCAAGACCCAGTCGGCGTTGCTCGAAGCGATGGAGGAGGACCAGGTGACCGTGGACGGTCAGACCCACCGCCTGCCCGAGCCCTTCATCGTCCTCGCCACCCAGAACCCGATCGAGCTGGGCGGCACCTTCCCACTGCCCGAGGCGCAGGTGGACCGCTTCCTCTTCAAGGTGGATCTCGGCTACCTGCCCCTCGACGACGAGGTGGCGATGCTGGATCGCTTCCAGACGTCCTCGCCGCTCGACGCCCTGCTCGCCGTGACCAACCCCGCGGAGCTCGCCGAGTGCCAGGCCGCCTGTGCTGAGGTCTACTGCGACCCGGCGCTCAAGGAGTACTGCGTGCGCCTGGTCCAGCGCACCCGCCAGCATCCCGACGTCGCCCTGGGGGCGTCACCTCGGGGCAGCCTCGGGCTGCTCCATGCGGCTCAGGCCAGGGCCGCGTCCGAGGGCCGCGACTTCGTCCTCCCCGACGACCTCAAGGGCTTGGCCGCCGGGGTCCTGACCCACCGGGTGATCCTCACCCCCAACGCGGAGCTCCGCGGAGTCACCGCCTCCAGCGTCATCGACGAGATCCTCGCCGCTGAGAGCGTCCCCACGGCGACACGCCGGCTGGCATGAGCAGCCGGGCGCCGCTCCTCGCCGTCCTCGTCGTCCTCAGCTTCTTCGCCGGCATCACCGGGGTCCGCCTCGCCTACACCCTCGCCTACGTCCTGCTTCTGCTGCTCATCGTGGCCTGGGTGTGGTCCCAGATCCTCGCGCGGCGCCTGGAGGTCCACCGGGAGACCCCCGAGGGGGCACACATGGTGGGGGAGGGGTTCGCCGAACGATTCACCCTCCGCAACCGCAGCATCCTCACCCTCCCCTACTGCGAGGTCCACGACCGGACCCGGATCGCGGGATACGCGCCGGGCCGCGCCTGCGCGCTCAACCCGGGCGGGGCGGTGGCGTGGACGGCACGGGGTGTCTTCACCCAGCGGGGGAAGCTGGCCTTCGGGCCTCTGGAGATCCGGCTCGGCGACCCCTTTGGCCTCTTCCCCAAGACGGTGCGACTGGCGGAGACCGGCAGCGTGACCGTCTACCCGGCCATCCATCAGGTGGATGCGATGCTCCGCCCCGTCTGGACCGGTGGCTCCTTCGGCGAGGTCGCCCACGGCCGCGGGCTCGACGTCCCCCCGGACATCTCCTCGGTCCGCGATCACTCGCCCGACGACGGCCTGAGTCGTATCCACTGGCCGTCCACCGCGCGGGCGGGGCGGCTGATCAGCCGCCTCTACGAATCGCAGCAGAGCTCCGACGTCATGGTCGTCCTCGACCTCGCTCGCGCCACCCATTTCGGCGAGCCTCCCGAGTCCACCCTCGAGTACGCGGTGTCGCTGGCCGCCTCCATCTGCCATGCGGCTCTCGGCCGGGGCCAGGCGGTGGGCCTGGTCACCAACGACCGGCTGGGCACCGTCATCGGGCCCGGACGGGGCGAGACCCAGCGGCTGCGCATCCTTGAGTTTCTCGCCACCGCCCAGGACCAGGGGCGGCGCGGGGTCGCGGCCACCATCGCCGCTCACGGCCGGGGCTGGCAGGGTCGGGGCGGGCTGATCGTGGTGACCAGCGATCGGGATCCGGAGTGGGTGGAGGCCCTGGTCGAGGTGGGAGCCCGCGGGCAGCGGCATCTCGCCGTCATGGTCGATCCGACCAGCTTCGGCGCCTCCGGACCGCCGATGCGCGTCGGTCCCGCCTGGCGGCTGGCCCTCGACTGGTGGATCGTGCGGCGGGGCGACGCCCTCTCCGCACCCCGTCGCTCCCGCGCCGCGGGGATGTGAGCGAGCGGCGGCGGAGTTCGGCTGAGCGCCCCATGAAGAGCTTCGGCTCCGGCCCTGCTCCCGGTGGCCGCCTGGCCGAGGCGGTGGCCGGTCCGGCCGCCCTCCCCTCGGGGTCGCGTCCCGGGGGTGCCCGGGACCGGACGGCGGCCAGGAGCGGGGCCTCCGGCCGGCAGGGAGTCCACATCACCGCGACCACCGAGGCGGTGGCGCCCGCCGGGATCGGGGCCTACCTCATCGCCCTCGGTCTCATCCTCGCCACCGCCGCCGCGGTCCTCTCCGGCGGCTGGATCGGAGGTGCCCAGGCGACCCTGCTGGTCGCGGTCGTCGCCGTCGTCGAGGCCATCCTGCTCGGACGCTCGGGCATCGGTCGGCTCGCCGCCCTGGGGCTCGCCATCCCCCTCTGCGCGGCCGTCGTCGTGCCAACGACCATCGGCCTCCTGCCCCCCTCGGTGAGCCGGCTCGGCCTCCAGCACACCGTCGGCGAGTACATCGTGCAGGCCTTCGGCGGGCTGCTGGTGACCGGCCCCAACTACTACGTCCAGTGGGCCTTCATGGTCGGGCTCTCGACCATCGTCTGGGCCTGCGGCTACTGGCTGGGGTGGGTCGCGTTCCGGGAACGGCGCGGCGTTCTCGCCGTCCTGCCCGCGGTGGTGATCCTCGCGGTCAACGTGCTCAACGCACCATCGATCACCCTCACCGCCGGGCCGGGGTCGTCGATCGGCCTGGCCGAGACCCTGGCGCTGCTCGCCGCACTCCTGGTGATCGGGCTGGCCGAGCTCAGCTCGCTGGCCTTCCAGTGGCGGGGCCGGCGGATACCCACCCTGCAGGGGTTGCGGGGCCGCTACGTCACCTCGCTGGTCGTGGCCTCGATCGGTGTGGTCGCGGCGGGCCTGCTGATCCCGCCGGTCACCTCCACGGACATCTCGGACACCCTCTTCCACGGGTCGGGCAGGGGCCTGGGGGGAAGCGCGGCGGGAACGCTCGCCACCGTCGGGTTCAACCCGGAGGTGGCTCCCGGCGGCGATCTGGTGAACCGGCCCGTCCCCGTCCTCACCTACTCCACCGCCCTGGGCGCCGGCACCTATCTCCAGGCGGTCGACGACACGGTGTTCGGCGCCGGCACCTGGATACCCCAGTTCCAGACCGCCGTCGGCCAGACGATCCCGGCGGGGGCGATCCCCCGCGACCCGACCGCGCTCGGAGCGTCCCGCACCACCGCCACCGTCCACATCGACTTCGCCAACTCCGCCGGCGCCGCCACCGGCGAGGCGGGGGGGAGCCTCGGCCTCTTCCCCGGCGACCCTACCTCGGTCAGCCTCCCCGGCACCGTCATCGGCGACGTCGCTCCCACCTCGGGGACCCCGGCGCCCACCGCGTCGCCGCCCCCCGGCTACGAGTGCGTCGGGGACAACTGTCCGACCAGCCCCCTGACCCTGCCCTCCTTCCTGGACGTCGACGAGGTCAGCCTCCGGTCGGGCTCGATCGACACTCTCGAGACGTCGGGATCGGTGAGCACCGCCACGGTCGCCGAGCTGGAGAACGCCGGGACCGACTATCCGTCCTGGGTGCTGAGCGACGCCGACCCGATCGTCGCCAAGGGGGCCTCCGCCCAGGCCGTGGCGCAGGCGAACGCCATCTCGACCCTCGCGGCGCAGTGGACGGCGGGAACCACCAACCCCTACGACGCGGCGACCGCGATCGAGGGCCACCTCCGCAGCGGCGTGTACGCCTACACCCTCGACCCCCCCAGGACCCCGAGCGGCGAATGGCCGATCGTCTACTTCCTCGACAGCAGCCATCAGGGCTACTGCCAGTACTACGCGAGCGCGATGGGCGCGATGCTCCGCAGCCTCGGCATCCCCACCATGCTGGTGAGCGGCTACGGACCGGGCACCGCGACCGGTCGGACCACCGCCGCGCACCAGCCGATCTACCAGGTCACGAGCACCGACGCCCACGTCTGGGTGGAGGCGTACTTCCCCGGCTACGGCTGGATCCCCTTCGAGCCCACCCCGCAATCGACCTTCGGCGGCTATCTGCCCTTCGCGCGCGGCGGCCCCACCCCGCCCCCGAGCGCCGCCGCCATTCCCACCCGGACCCCGCTGCCCTCGCGACCCACCCCGCGGCCGGTGACTAGTGCCACCGCCACCAAGGGTGCGGCTGGGCCGCCCTCGGCGTGGCTGCTCACCTTCCCCGGGCTGCTGGTGCTGGTGGCCGTCCTGGCTCTCGCCGGCCTCCGATGGTGGCGACGGCCCCGCTCCCTCGCCGGGGTCTGGCGGCGCCTCGCCCTGGCCGCGCGGCTGTCCGGCGTCCGGCCGGACGAGGCGGAGACGCGCCGAGCCTTCGCGCTGCGGCTGTCCCACGCCCTCGGGGGGAGCGGGCCGCCGCTGCTCGGGACCGAGCTGGGGACGGTCGCCGCGGTGAGCGGCAAGGCGGAGTTCTCCTCCGGCGGCCTGGCCGATCCCGATCGCCGGCTCTGGCGGGACACCTGGGGGTCGCTCGCCCCGGCCCTCACCCGGCTGCTGCGCCGGCGCCTGCTGCGCCGCCGGGCAGCGGTCTGAGCGGCGCGCGCCGACCGCTACGCGCTCAGCTCCAGGGTCAGCAGGTCGTGGGCGAGCAGCGCCCCCGGGATCGACACCGACCCCGAGAGGTGATTGAGGACGAATCTCACCTTCGGGTGCTCCGCGATCAGCCCGACCACCTCGTCCCGGCAGAGGTGGCCGCCCTCGATCGGGACGTCCTGGCCGGTGCACTCGCAGACCAGCACGTCCACCTCGCCGGCCAGCCGCCGGAGCCCGGCGCAGAGCGTGGTGTCGCCCGTGAAGCCGACCCGCAACCCGCCCCTGGTCACCGAGTACGCGAGCGAGGGGCAGGTGCTGTGCACGACGGAGTGGCTGCGCACCCGGCTGCCGCCGATCTGGACGTCGCTGCCGTCCTGGAGGACCACGTAGCGGGGCGCCACCCGCTCCTCGACGTTGCGCTGTGTCGATCCCCCGAAGCCGGCGACGGTGAGGCGGCGGATCAGCTCCCGGGTCCCGACCGGTCCGGCGACGGCGAGCCGCCCGGGCTCGGGGGGATCGTCGGCGTGGGCGAGGGCGCCGAGGAGGAGGGGCAGCATCCCGATGTGGTCCATGTGGAAGTGGGTGAGCAGGACCAGCTCGATGTCCTGGATGCGCAGCCCGAGGCGGGGGAGGAGGACGTGCGGCGGAGCGCCGGCATCGACCATCACGCGCTCGTCGAGGACCGACGAGGCATTCAGCCCGCAGCCGCTGAAGGCGCTGCCACTGCCGAGGATGGAGAGGCGGACCGGCACGCCTGAAGCCTACCCGGAGCCGGAGCTCAGCCGGGTATTGCCGTGGCCGACGCCATCACCGGCAGCCCCCTCACCTGGAAGCCCCAGGTGAGCAGCCGCGTCTCCTCCCTGGGCGCGTTGCCCGCGTCGAGCAGCACCGCCAGCAGCCGGTGGCCGTCCTGCACCGCCATCCCGATCAGGCACCAGCCGGCGTTGCCGGTCCAGCCCGGCTTGATGCCCACCGCCGCCGGGTCGTCCCCGAGCAGCTGGTTGACGTTGGTGAGCCGGAAGGCGGGGTGATCCGGCGTGGCGGGAAGGTCGATGGTCCGGCTCCCCACGATCCGGTCAAAGAGCGGGTAGCGGTCGTACGTGAAGGTGGCGATCGCCGCCAGGTCGTACGCGGATGCCTGGAGGTCCGGGTCGTCGAGCCCGGAGCTGTTGGCGAAGTGGGAGTCGTGGAGGCCGAGGGCGGCGACCTGCGCGTTCATCGCCGCCACGAACCGGGCCTCCCCCACGGTGTCGACGGCGATGGCGGAGGCGGCGTCGTCACCGCTCGGGAGGAGCATCCCCTCCAGCAGCTCCTGGACGGTGAGCGTCTCCTCCACCCGGAGGCCCATGACGCTGTCGTCGCCGGCCTGGAGGAGCGCGCCGCGGGTGACCGTCACCTCCCGGCCGGGGCTGAAGTTCTCGAGCGCCACCAGCGAGCTGAGCACCTTGGTGAGGCTCGCCGGCGGGAGCGCCACGTGGGGCCGCCGCTCCCAGAGGATCTCGCCGTCGTCCATGTCCACCAGGATGCCGGCCCTGGCCGCGATCGCCGGGGACCCGGCCGGTAGCGCCGGGGGTTTCCAGAGGCCGACGCTCCCGTTCGCGACGGACATGTCGAACCAGGGTTGGGGAGTGGGGGCGGGCGTGCCGCTCACCGCCGGGGCCACGGTGAGCGGGGTGGGATGCGGCGGCCCGGGTGCGACCGGCAGGGCGGATCCCGCGGTGCAGACGGCGGCGGCCACCGACATCAGGAGCCGGGCGGTGCGGAGGGGGTGGGGCGCCATCGGTGAGACGCCCCGCATCGTAGTCCCGGGCGGCGCCGGTGTCCCGGCCGCCGGGGAGACGCTTGGCCGAGCGCGCGCCGTGGTATGCACAGGACATGCGTCTTGATCGATTCACCGAGCGTTCCCAGGAGGCTCTGCAGGCCGCCCAGACGGCGGCCACCAGCCTCCAGCACCCGACCGTCGAGCCGGAGCACCTCCTGCTCGCCCTGCTCCACCAGGACGACGGGCTGGTCCCCTCCTTCCTGAGGCGGATGGAGGTCCAGCCCGAGCCGCTCGCCGCGCGCCTCCAGTCGGTGCTCGAATCCCGTCCCAAGCAGATCGGTGGTGGCGAGCCGCCGGTCGGCAGCGCCCTTCGCGACGTCCTCATGGCCGCCTTCGACGAGATGGCGCGGCTCAAGGACGAGTACGTCTCCACCGAGCACCTCCTGCTCGCCATCGCCCGGCAGGGGAAGGGCGAGGCGGCCCGGATGCTCCAGCAGGCGGGCGTGACCCCCGAGAAGGTCTACTCGACCCTGGAGGCGGTCCGGGGCAGCCAGCGCGTGACCGACGCCAACCCCGAGGAGAAGTACGACGCCCTGGCCAGGTACGGCCGCGATCTGACCGACGCCGCCCGCCGGGGCAAGCTGGACCCGGTCATAGGCCGCGACGACGAGATCCGCCGGGTGATCCAGGTGCTCTCCCGCCGGACCAAGAACAATCCCGTCCTGATCGGCGAGCCCGGCGTCGGCAAGACGGCCATCGCCGAGGGGCTGGCCCAGCGGATGGCGAGCGGCGACGTGCCCGAGAGCCTCCGTGACCGGCGGCTGGTGGCCCTCGACCTCGGCGCCATGGTCGCGGGCTCCAAGTACCGCGGCGAATTCGAGGATCGGCTCAAGGCGGTGCTCAAGGAGGTGACCTCCTCCGACGGCCGGGTGGTCCTCTTCATCGACGAGCTGCACACCATCGTGGGTGCCGGCGCCGCCGAGGGAGCCATGGACGCCGGCAACATGCTCAAGCCTGCGCTCGCCCGCGGCGAGCTGCGCTGCATCGGCGCGACCACCCTGGACGAGTACCGCAAGCACATCGAGAAGGACGCGGCGCTGGAGCGTCGATTCCAGCCGGTGATGGTCGACCAGCCCTCGGTCGCCGACACCATCTCCATCCTCCGCGGGCTCAAGGAGCGGTACGAGGTGCACCACGGGGTGCGCATCACCGACCAGGCCATCGTCGCCGCCGCGACCCTCTCCCAGCGCTACATCACCGACCGCTTCCTCCCCGACAAGGCCATCGACCTCATCGACGAGGCCGCCTCGCGGCTGCGCATCGAGATCGACTCCCTGCCCACCGAGCTGGACGTGGTGGAGCGCGAGATCCGCCAGCTGGAGATCGAGCGTGAGGCGCTGCGCAAGGAGCAGGACGCCCCCTCCCGGGATCGGCTGGCCGCTCTGGTGAAGGAGCTGGCCGACCTGCAGGAGACGGCCCGCGGCCTGCGCCAGCGCTGGGAGCAGGAGAAGGGCGCGATGAACGGGATCCGCGACATCAAGGAGCGGATCGAGCAGGTCAAGCACGAGGCGGAGCGCGCCGAGCGCTCGGCGGACTTCGCGCGGGCCGCCGAGCTCCGCTACGGGCAGCTCGGCGAGCTGGAGCGGGGCCTCGCCGCCGAGGAGGCCCGGCTGGGCGAGGTCCGCGGGGACCATCCCCTGCTCAAGGAGGAGGTCGACGCCGAGGACATCGCCGAGGTGGTCGCCAACTGGACGCACGTCCCGGTGGCCAAGATGCTGGAGGGCGAGGTCCAGAAGCTGCTCCACATCGAGGAGCGCCTCCACGATCGCGTGATCGGTCAGGACGACGCCATCACCGCCGTGGCCAATGCGGTCCGGCGCGGGCGGGCCGGCCTCTCCGATCCCAACCGGCCGATCGGCTCCTTCATCTTCCTCGGCCCCACCGGGGTGGGCAAGACCGAGCTGGCCCGGGCTCTCGCCCAGTTCCTCTTCGACGACGAGCAGGCGATGGTCCGTCTCGACATGTCGGAATACATGGAGAAGCACACCGTCTCCCGCCTGGTCGGCGCGCCGCCGGGATACGTCGGCTACGAGGAGGGCGGCCAGCTCACCGAGGCGGTGCGCCGCCGCCCCTACTGCGTGCTCCTCCTCGACGAGATCGAGAAGGCGCACCCGGACGTCTTCAACATCCTGCTCCAGCTGCTCGAGGACGGACGGCTCACCGACGGCCAGGGCCGGACCGTGGACTTCAAGAACGCGGTCGTGATCATGACCAGCAACCTCGGCTCCGAACTCATCGCCGAGCTGCCCCACGACCCACCCCAGCGCGCAGGCTCGCCGGGGGCTCCGGGGGATGCCTCCGCGGCAGCCGTGGAGAGGCTGCGCGAGCGGGTGATGGAGATGCTCCGGCTCCACTTCCGCCCCGAGTTCCTCAACCGGGTGGACGAGGTGATCGTCTTCTCCCGGCTCGACCAGGTCCAGCTCCGCCAGATCGTCGTGATCCAGCTCGGCGGCCTGCGCGACCGTCTGGCCGCCCGCAAGCTCGAGCTGCACGTCTCACCGGCGGCGGTCGACCGGCTCGCCGAGGAGGGCTACGACCCGACCTACGGGGCGCGGCCGCTCAAGCGCGTGATCCAGCGCCGCCTCCAGGACCCCATCGCCATGGCCATCCTCGAGGGGCGGTACGGCGAGGGCGACACCGTCCTGGTGGATGCGGCCGGGGGCGAGCTGACCTTCGACCGGAAGTCGGCGCCCGCGGCGGATCCGCAGCCGGCCTGATCGGCCGGTCCGATCAGTCCCCGCCGGCCTCCACCGCCGCCAGGAGGTCCGCCGCGGTGGCCCCGGGTCGCACCTGGACGTGCACCGTGCACTCCTCGTCGTAGAGCCAGAGCACCTGATCGTCCGGTGCCAGCGACCGGTACCACGCCGCGAGGATCACCGCATCCTTCAGGTGACCATCGAGATGGAGGCCGGAGTGTCCGGGGAAGTACCCGCCGTCCATGCGGCCGCTGGTCATGGCCACGGTGAACTCGTGGGAGACGTGGCGACGCCGCGGCGCCGTGACCGCCGAGATCGCGGCCTCCGGCCATCGCTCCCGCAGGTGGGCGACCAGCACGCCGGGATCCAGTCGCCAGCCCGTGTCCTCGGGTGGCGATATGAGCCAGGTCACAGCCTCCTTCCCACGGGGCTGGAGTATCGGCCCGCCGGAAGCCGCGCCGCAACCGCCGGCGCTCCGCGGCGCACCCGCCGCGGGGCGGTGGTCCGACCATCCAGCGGGGCGCGACTCCGCCGGCGACGCGGCTAGAGTCCTCCTCTCATGATTCACACCCGTGACGGCCGCCCCCTCCAGCGATCCGGCGACGACCTGCATTCCCGATCGGGCAGGCACGTGGCGAGGATGCGGGGGAGGAAGGCGTACGGACCGAGTGGCGTCTACGTCGGCACCCTGCTGGGGGACCGCCTGGTGTACCGGGCGGGCGACAGCGTCAGCCTGGGGGTGCCCTTCCTGGAATCGCCGCGGGCCGGCTTCTCCGCGGTCAACGCGATCCCGGCCAACCTCCTGGGCGAGGAGCCGCCGCTCCCCGACTGACCGCGGCGAGCCCGCCGGCTCGGGGCCGGTGCCCCCCGGACCTTCATCGAAGGTTCCCACCCCCGTGGAGTAGAGTACCGACGCTCAGAACCGCCCGCGGATCGCCTCCGCGCCACCAGGAGACCAGAGTGGACCTCGCCAGCCGTCGCATCGTCCAGGAGTACAAAGACAAGCGGATTCCCGAGCTCACCGCCAAGGTGAAGGGGTACTGCCCGGAAGCCAGCATCGAGTTCGTCTTCGATTGGGACACGTTCGACGGTGTGCCGGCCGCGCTGGAGAACCTCTGGTCGATCTACGAGCTGCCCAGCTACGCCGTCGAGAGCGTGTGCAAGGACGCCCTGGGCCGCGAGGCCGTGGCCGCGACGCTGCACAAGATCGTGGTCAAGAACGTCACCTCGGACGATCAGATCAAGGTCGAGATGGCGGGCGACACCCTCACCGTCTGGATGCGCTGCACCGAGGGCCAGCCGGGCCAGTCGGCGGGAGCGGGAGCCGGTGTCAGTGCCATCGAGCGCGTCCTGATGGCGAACCTCTGAGCCGCGCACACAGCCGGTGTCCGTAGCGGTGTCGAGGCCGGTGCGCGCAGGGCAGCTCTCGGGCTCCTGACGTGCGCCGCCTCGGCCTGCCGCCGCCTCGTCAGCGGTAGACGTGAGCCGGCGCTGGAAGCCCATCGCCCATCGCCGAGAGGCTCACTCACGCGCAGTCCGTGCGCCGGTACATCACCGCTCCACCGGCGAGATCCGACCGATCCGGGAAGTGGATCGCCACCCACGCCTGGAAGCCCCGCACCGTGGTGAGCCGGTTGGTGGCGAAGACCACGCCACAGACCGCCGGGTCTCCGCTCAGCTGCCCCTCCAGCCCCGCCGGGGTCAGGCCACTGTGGTGCAGCCGCAGCACCGAGGTGTCGACGAGCTGGGGCGGCCCCTGGCGACCGGCGAGCGCCTCGTTGTACTGGTCGTCGCCGAAGAGCTGACGCCCGGGAGGGATGAGCTGCCGGATGCTCGCCACCTGACTCGGATCCGGCTCCGTCTCGAGCCGCTGGAGATCCCCCAATGATCCGACCAGCGCGACGGAGGCCGCGATGACGACGGCGGCGACGAGTGCCGCCTCCGCCCACCTCGGGATCGCCCTGGCCCTGCACCACTCCGCCGACCGAACGACCGCCGCTCCGCCCAGCAGGGCCAGGCCCGGACTGATCGCGATCAGATAGTGCTGGAGCACCGGGTGCGTGCTCGCCACCGCCGCGAGCGCCCCGCCGATCCAGACCAGCCCGGTGGCCACCAGACGAGGGTGGTGCCGCCCGCCGAGGATCGCGCCCAGCGCGGCGAGGCAGATCTCGGGCAGCTCGAGGTGCACCCAGCTGCCGACGAAGGAGAGGCTGATGCCCGCGCCGGCGGTCGAGCTGTCGGGCAGATGCATCCCGACCACCTGCGTCCACAGCTCCGACCACGAGGCGAGATACGGGAGCAGGAGGGCGGCGCCGGCGACGGCACCGCCGGCCAGCGCGAGCAGCGCCCTGCGCCACCGGGCGCGCGTCCCGATGAGGGTCACGACGACCACGGGGACGACCGCGGCATCCAGCAGCTTGGTGAGCACGCCGACGGCGAGCACGGCACCGGCCAGGACCGCGAAGACGTCGCGAGCGCGCGCCCGGTGGTCCTTCAAGGCGCAGGCGGCGAGGGCCACCGCCAGCAGGCCCAGCGCCGTCGCCGGGCCGTCCGCCTGGAGGATCACCGACTGCTGCACCATCATCGGATCGACGGCGAGGATCGCGGCCGTCGAGATCCCCGCCGCGGCGCCGGCCAGCCGCCACCCGATGACCGCCCCGGAGGCGACGGCCACCAGCGCCCAGCCGACCATGACGGCGCGGGCCGCGGCGATGGAGCCGCCGAGCAGCGCCCAGAGCGGCCGGGTGAGCAGGAGGAAGGCGGGTGGCTGCGAGTCGTACACGGAGCTGTAGAGGGGATGGCCGGCCTGCATCGCCCGGAGGGAGAGCCAGTACGTCCCCTCATCGATGTTGAGCGAGCCGGCGCCCAGGAAACGCAGCCGGGTCACCAGCGTGATCACGAGGATGGCGGCGACGCACATCCCCCGGACCAGGCGACGGTCGAGGTCCCTCACCGGACGGTCGCGACCGGCGACGGCCTCGGTGACCGTGCCCCCTCCCGGCCGATCGTGCTCGCGGGCTGCTCGCGGGTCGGCAAACGGCCTCCCCCGTCGGACTTCACGGACGAGAGGATACGGGTCTCTCCGGACCGGCCATCCCCGGGCGGCGGTCGAGCCCACCGCCGGTCCGCCCGGGCGGTGAGGCTCGCGGCCATTATGTACAATGCACCACCGAAATTCCGCGGCGCTCCCCCACCCCCGAGGGGCGGCGGCGCCGAGCAGGGAGGTGGCTGTGGGACGCGGTCCAGACGAGCTGACCCGGTGGGTGACGGCCATGGCCGAGATGTGCGAGCCGGACCGGATCCGGTGGTGCGACGGATCGGCCGCCGAGCACCGGGAGATGGTCCGGTGCATGATCCAGGCCGGCACCGCCATCCCCCTCAACCCGCGCCGGAGGCCGGACAGCATCCTGGTCCGCTCCGACCCCGGCGACGTCGCCCGGGTCGAGGACCGGACCTTCGTCTGTGCCGCCACCCAGGCGGAGGCGGGACCCACCAACAACTGGGCGGACCCGGAGGAGATGCGCAGCACCCTGCGCGGGCTCTTCCGGGGGTCGATGCGGGGCCGCACGATGTACGTGATCCCGTACAGCATGGGTCCCATCGGCTCGCCGATCGCCAACCTCGGCGTGGAGCTCACCGACTCCCCCTACGTGGTGGCCAGCATGCACATCATGGCGCGGGTGGGCACGCGGGTCCTGGCCGGTCTCGGCGCCCAGGGGTTTGTCCGCGGACTGCACTCCGTGGGCGCGCCGCTCGCGCCGGGCAGGGCCGACTCGCCATGGCCGTGCAACGCCGAGCACAAGTACATCTCCCACTTCCCCGATACCCGCGAGATCTGGTCCTTCGGCTCCGGCTACGGCGGCAACGCGCTGCTCGGCAAGAAGTGCCACGCCCTGCGCATCGCATCGGTCCAGGCCCGGGACGAGGGCTGGCTCGCCGAGCACATGCTGATCATGCGGATCACCTCTCCCGAGGGGGCGGTCCGCCACGTGGCGGGCGCCTTCCCCTCCGCCTGCGGCAAGACAAACCTGGCGATGCTCCAGCCGACGCTTCCCGGCTGGCGGGTCGAGACGGTCGGCGACGACATCGCCTGGATGAAGCTGGCACCCGACGGGCGGCTCCACGCCATCAACCCCGAGGCCGGCTTCTTCGGGGTGGCGCCGGGGACCAGCATGGTCTCGAACCCCAACGCGCTGCGCACGGTGCGGAGCGGCGCCATCTTCACCAACTGCGCGATGACCCCGGACGGCGACGTCTGGTGGGAGGGGATGACCGACTCGCCGCCGCCCGAGCTGGTGGACTGGCTGCGCCGTCCCTGGACGCCGGAAGCGGGCCGGCCCGCCGCTCATCCCAACGCGCGCTTCACGGTCCCCGCCCGGCAGTGCCCGGTGATCGCCGAGGAGTGGGAGGAGCCGGCGGGGGTGCCGATCGACGCCATCCTCTTCGGGGGCCGGCGCACCACCGTCGCGCCGCTCGTCGTGGAGGGCTTCGACTGGCAGCACGGCACCTTCATGGGGGCCACCGCGAGCAGCGAGACCACCGCCGCCGCCACCGGCCAGGTGGGTGAGCTGCGCCGCGACCCGATGGCGATGCTCCCCTTCTGCGGGTACAACATGGCGGATTACTGGTCCCACTGGCTCTCCTTCGCCGGACGCACCGGGGCCGCGCAGCTGCCCCGCATCTACACCGTCAACTGGTTCCGCCGGGACGGCCACGGCAGGTTTCTCTGGCCAGGCTTCGGGGACAACAGCCGGGTGCTGCGCTGGATCTTCGAGCGGACCGGGGGCACCGCGGCCGCCGTCGACACCCCGATCGGCCGGATCCCGGCCGAGGGTGCGCTGGACCTCGACGGCCTGGACATCGCGCCGGAGACGGTGCGTGAGCTGCTCCGCGTCGACGTCGACGGCTGGCTCGGCGACGTGGGCCAGATCCGCCAGCACTTCCAGCGGTTCGGCTCCCGGCTGCCCGAGGCGATGACGCAGGAGGTGAACCGGCTCGAGGAGCGCCTCCTGGCGGCCCGACCGAGTTGACGGCGAGCACAGTCCATGACGTCTCCACCGCCCTCACCGACGGCGGCGAGGGCTCGCCGAGCCGGCGGCGTGGTCGCCCGCACCCGGAGGTGCCGGGGATGACGTCGCCCTTCGCCGCCCCCACGCCGCCTGCCTACCGGACCACCCAGGAGCGGGTGGTCGCCCAGCTGCGGCAGGCGATCCTCTCCGGCCAGCTCCCGCCGGGGACGCGGCTCACCCAGAACGAGCTGGCCGGCCAGCTGGAGGCGTCGACCTCGCCGATCCGCGAGGCGGTCCGGCAGCTGGCCGCGGAGGGCCTGCTGCGCATCGCGCCCAACACGCGGGTCACGGTCCCGGTGCCGACCGCGGAGGAGCTCGCCGACGTCTACGAGCTGCTCGCCCTGCTCGAGCCGCTGGCGATGCGCAAGGCGGCGAACCGGATCACCGCGGACGAGCTGGATGCCGCTGAGGCCCTCCTGGAGGAGATGGCCCAGGCGGTCGACGACGTCGGCAGGTGGAGCATGCTCAACTGCCAGCTGCACAGCACCCTCGCGGCCGCCTCGGGCTCCGAGCCCCTGCTCCAGGTGCTGGTGATCCTCCGCCGCATGGCCTCCATCTACCTGAGCGTGACCCTGCGCGTGCCCCGCGGCCTGGTGGAGAGCGGCGACGAGCACCGCCTGGTCCTGGATGCGCTCCGCCGCGGCGACGCCACCGCCGCCGCGAGCCTCTCGCGCCACCATCTGCTGGACACCCTGGCGACGCTGGGGATCCGCCGCGGGACCGGGACACACCAGGGGGTCGCGCGCGGAGGGCTGGGGCGGGCGCAGCGGGTCGCGGGTCGGGCCGGCAGCCCCCGCCGGCCGGCCACCGCCAGGAGGCGCTCCGAGCATCCCCCGGCGGCGCGCTGACCTCACGCTGACGAGGCTCAGACGGGGCGCCAATCCCGACCGAATCGCATCGAATCGGCCCTGACCCGGTCGTCGTCTGGGGGGACGCCGAGCCCGTCGTCGGCCCACCCCGCGTCCTCAGCTGAGTCGGACCGCAGCGCCGACCCGGACCAGGTCGATGAGCCGCGCGTCACGCTCCATCCCCGCTCGGATGCGCAGAAGCACGTCATCTCCCTCCACCACCATCTCGGAACCAAGCTCGGAAGCCAGGTAGGCGGCGATTCGGGGCTCGACCCCACCCAGCGCGGTCAGACGGGGCACGTCCATGGGGAGACGGAATGCAGCCGCCAGGACGGCCATCCGCTGGTTCCAGATCCCCGCCGGCACGCGAGGAAGGGACGCGCCCAGCCGCGTCGCGAGCAAGGCGGTGAGTGCGAACACCCGCGTCTGCAGGGTCGGGGCGATCCCCTCCCAGAGGGCACGTTCATGGGCGATCCCGTCGAGGACGTCCCGGGCACGATCGAGGACATCGTCGGGCGGGATCGCGACCCACGCTCGCTCTCTCAGCTGCCGGGCGGCCCAGCCATCGCAGCCCACCGCCTTCCCCGGTGAGCCGCTCGCCGCCTCGAGGCAGTCCGCGAGGCGGGTGCCGGGTTCGATCGCCGCTCCGGGCAGGCAACCCGTCTCCTCGTCCCAGGTCCGGGTCGCCTTCGCCACCCGATGGCCGCGGATCGCGGCCACCGGCAAGGTGAGATCCTGCAGACCCAACTCAAGTGTGGCGCCGACCGTTCCGTCGCCCCGGTCGGCGGGGGGTAAGATCGCGCCCCCCAGCGTGTCAGCCGCGATGCGGCAGAAGCCGAGGCCCCATCGCTGCCGGTCACGCCGGTTGCGCGCGGACGCAAATGTCCCCTGTCCTGCGGCGCCCGGCCAGACTACGTGGAACGCGCCGCCGTCCTGGACAAGGGTCACCGAGGTGGTCCGGGTGTGGCGCTCGGCGTTCACCGCGAGCTGCACCAGGGTGAGGGCAGCGACCTCGGGGGCACGAACGGGAAAGGCGGGGCGCCCGTCGACGCGGACCTTGAGAGCGGTGCGCGCGCCGATGCCGGCCACCGCGAGGTCGATGACGTCGTGCGACGTCCCCAGGGTGGTCACCTGCCGACCGGCGACTACTCGAAGCGACGCCGAGAGCATCGCGATCCTTGAGCGCTGGGTGCCTGCGAGGACGAAGGCGATCGCCTCCATCGCAGCCAACAGCCC
>JBEKAP010000010.1:0-21349 GCA_050015875.1 Candidatus Dormibacteria bacterium
CCTGAAGGTCAGGGGGTCCCCACGCGGCCTGTCGCGTGGGGCTGACTGGTACGCCCGGAGGGACTTGAACCCCCGCTCCCGGCTCCGGAGGCCGGTGCTCTATCCAACTGAGCTACGGGCGCACGCTGCGATCGA
Source organism: Candidatus Dormibacteria bacterium (assembly GCA_050015875.1). GTDB lineage: Bacteria > Chloroflexota > Dormibacteria > Aeolococcales > Aeolococcaceae > Changshengia. The sequence goes on from JBEKAP010000010.1 coordinate 136, forward strand.
GTATACGGGGCTGCCCGGTCGATACCCTCGGGCGGGCCACGGCGGCAGGGCCTCGCTCCTGTGCAGACTCGACCGGAGAATCCGTGAACGACGAAGCCACACCGCCGCCGCCCGCACCTGGAGAGGCGCCCTGGGATGCGGCTCCTCCCCCTCCTCAACCTCCTCCTCTCCCGCCACCCCCACCGGTGCCGGGCTGGCCATCCTGGGGTCAGGCGCCGCCACCCCCGCCACCCCCTCCACCGCCCTCCGGCTGGCCCGCCTGGGCAGCGCCGCCCCTGCCTCCTCCATCGCCGCCCACCCGGCGCGACGGGGGCGTTTCCCGATGGAGGGTGGCAGCGGCCGTCGTCGCTGGGATCCTCCTGGCCACGGTGACCGGGGGCGGCGCGTACCTCCTGGTCAGCCGCATCTCGACCGGTCCGGCCGGCGGCGCTGGCGGCCCATCGACACCCGGGCCATCCGCGAGTGGTTCGACGAGCCCGACCTCCGGCGAGCCACCGATCCAGCCGTCTCTGGATTGCAGCGGGGGCGCTCCGGACAGCTACACGGCGGCGGCGATGAGGGACGTCTGCACCGTCCTCATCCCGATCGCCGCGATGGACCCGGCGTGCGCGGGCACTCCCGGGGCCGCCTGCGAGAGCGCCGCCCGCCAGCTGAACCAGGCTGCAGAAGCCGCTCTGAAGGACATCCAGGGACGCACGCCCGCCACCGCGAGTGAGCGCGCTGCCGCGCCCCACCTGAAGGCGGCCTTCCAGGATTACGCCAAAGCCGGGGCGGAGCTTTCCAAGGGCGTCGCCACCGCCAGCCGGTCGCTGGAGAGCGAGGGGCTGGCCGCGGAGACGGCCGGCACCGACGCGCTGAGCGCCGCGGGGGTGGCGCTCAGCGGCTGACCGTCAGGCTCGCAGGCGGCCGCCGACCACCCGGGTGATCCCGCCCGGATCGGACTGGACGGTGACCTCGAGGCCGGACCGGCGCAGCAGCGCCTGGACCGATCGGCTGAGGTACGGAGCGACCTCGAAGAGCACCACGCCACCGCGGCGGAGCCAGCCGGGGGCCTCCTCGACCAGATCTCGGACCAGACCCAGCCCGTCGGGCGACCCGTCGGTCAGGGTGTGCCGGGGCTCGAACCCTCGGATCTCGCGAGGCAGGGTGCGGACCTCCCACCGGGCCACGTAGGGGGGGTGCATGGTGAAGGCACCGACCTCACCCCGGAGGCGACGCGGCAGCGCCGCGAGGAGGTCCGACACCCGGAAATGGGCATTGCCAAGGCGATTGCGCCGGGCATTGGCCCGGCTCAGCGCGACCGCGGCCGGGTCGATGTCCAGCCCCCAGACGTCGGCCGCAGGCAGGGCGTCGGCGATCGCGCAGGCGACCGGGGCCGCCCCGCAAGCAACGTCCACCGCCACCTTGACCTGGCGGCGGCGGAGCGCGGCGATGGCCGCCTGGGCGAGGAGCTCGCTGGAACCGCGGGGAACGAAGACGCCCGGGCGGACGGCCAGGGTGAGCCCCGCGAACTCGACGACCCCGCGGATCAGCGCCACCGGCTCGCCCGAGGCCCGCCGCTGCAGGAACTCGAGGTAGCGCCGCGCCACGAGGGCGGGAACGATCGCCCTGGGGTCGAGGGCGTCGGTCGCCACCCCGAGGGCCAGGGCCAGGAGGTCCGCGGCGTCCTCCCGGGCGATCGATGCCCGCCAGTGGTCGATCGCCGTCGACTCGCTAAGCACCGTGCGACCATCGGTTAACAGCTGGCCGACTCTGGGCGCGGCGGGGCCCATCCGTGGTTGCATGAGCGGGCATGGTAGTCGCGGAACCCCGAACCTGGCGCATCGCGGCCTTCTTCGACGTCGATCGGACCCTGATGCGGGGATCCTCGATCGTCGCCCTGGCGGGGCCCCTCTGCCGCGCCGGGCTGCTCCCGCGCCGGGCGCTCGTCGGCGCCGCCATCCGGGGCCTGCAGTTCAGCACGCGCGGCTTCGACGAGGCCGAGGTCCAGCTGGCCGTGCGGCGCATCGGAGCGACCGTCCGCGGCATGGACGCCGCCCAGCTCCGCCGGATCGCGGATCGGGCCATACCGCGCGTGCTCGGCCCCCGCGTGTACGGCGAGGCGCTGCAGCTGATCGCCTGGCACCGGGCCCGCGGCCACCTCGTCTTCCTCGTCTCCGCGTCCACCCATGAGCTGATCGACAGGCTGGGCAGCATCGTCGGAGCCGACGGGGTCGTGGCCTCCGAGGCCGAGATCGTCGACGGCCGCTACACCGGCACCGTCGCCCTCTGCCACGGGGCGTCCAAGCTGGAGGCGGTTCGCCACCTGGCGACGGCCCACCGCGTCGATCTGCAGCGTTCGTTCGCCTACGGCGACGGCGCGGGGGACATCCCGATGCTGCTGGCGGTCGGGCATCCGACCGCCGTCAACGCCGACCGCCGGCTCCGAGCGACGGCGGAGCGCCGCGGCTGGGCGCAGCTCCGATTCCGGGCGAGTGACGGCCTGTCGTGGCTGGACGACCCCGGGTGGTCGCCCGGAACCGGAAGGGCGGCCGGCGCCCCGCGGCGCGCCGAGGCCGGTGAGGCGCTGCTCCCCGGCGAGGTCACCGCGGAAGGGGTCAGCACCCCGGCCTACTGAGAGGGACGGAGCGAGGAGCGAGGGCCGCAGGCCTTCGCTCCGAGGGGAGGACCCCTCGGTACCGTCGTACTGACGTGTGCCCACCTGCCGGGACCGGCCGGGAGGGCGCCTACAATCCGCCGACCGGCATCCACCGGCCCCATGGACAACGCTCCCCCGCCCCCGCCCCCGTCTCCGCCTCCCAGCGGGTGGGGCTTCCCGCCGCCCTCGCCACCCTCTCGTTCGCCTCTCGGATGGGGCTTGGCGCCGCAGCCACCCACGTGGCCACCGGCTCCGCCGGCATCCGCGCCCCCGCCCTGGTCCCCACCCTCGCCGTGGGCCGCGCCGCCACCCGCGACGCCGCGCGCAGGGGCGGAGCCCGCCGGAGCCGAGTTCCAGCTGGCCGGCCACGGGCGCCGGCTCGGCGCCTTTGCCCTCGACTGGGTGTTCATCGCGCTGATCGCATTCGCGGGTGCGGCCGTGGGAGCGGGCATCATCAACGCGGCGATCCCCGGGTCGAGCGGGATCCCGCCGTGGGACGAGCACCTGCCCCTGGTGGTGCTGGGCCAGCTGATCGACCTGATCAGCCTGATCGTCCCTCCCTTCGCCTACCCGGCCATCGCCTGGCATTCCGGCGCCACACCGGGGATGCGCATCGTGGGCCTCCGCGTGGTCGATGCCCGCAGCGGCACCCGGCTCACCTGGGGGCAGTCGCTGCTCCGCACCGCAGGCTGGTGGTGGTCTCTCCTCACCCTGGGTGCCGGCTTCGTGCCCGTCCTGGCCGACCGATGGCGGCGCGACCTCCCCGACTGGATGGCCAGCAGCCTGGTGCTGGCGGTCCAGCCCCTGCCGCTCGTCTGGATCCCCGGCCCCTACGGCTGGGTGCTGGGACCGGTGCGGCCGGCGCAGCCGGCCCCGCTCATCCCCACCGCCCGCGATGCGACCGAGCCGAAGGCGACCCGGGCCTCATGGACCTGGACCGACGCGGTCCCGGTGCTGGTCACCTTCTTCCCGATCATGCTCGGAGCCAACTGGCTCGCCGAGGCCACGGCCCAGGGGCTCCGGATCAATGCGGGGAGCGGCGGCGCCCTGGCCCTCTCCTATGCCGACGAGATCGCGGTGTACGGTGCCAGCCTGCTGCTCATCGTGCTGCTCGTGCGCTGGCGGCGGCACACCCCCCTCAGTGCGCTCGGCCTCCGGCTGCCCGCCTGGCCGTGGCTCGTCGCCGGCCTCCCCCTGGGCTTCGCCGCCTATTTCCTCGAGGATGTGGGCGGGGTGATCGATCGCATCGTCCTCCCGGCGGCCAACACCACCAACCAGTGCGTCGGCATCCGGGGCGAGTTCGGCGGCTCGCTGCTGCTGACCCTGCTGGCGGTCGCGGTGATCGCGCCCGTCTCCGAGGAGATCATCTTTCGCAGCTTCGTGTTCCGCTGGCTGCAGGGGCGGATGCCGCTCTGGGGCGCCGTGCTGGTGAGCGCCGCCATCTTCTCCGCCGCCCACGCCGGCTGGGCTGAGCCGAGCCTCTTCCTCCCGGTCTTCCTGGGGGGCGTCCTGCTCGCCTACGTCTATGCGAAGTCGAGGTCGGTGTGGCCGGGGGTGATCATCCACATGAGCATCAACATCGTCGGAGTGCTCCTGATCCTCCTGGTCAGCGGCTGCTGAGTCCGGCCCGGCCCCGGCGGGTGGGGCGGTCAGGCGAGGCGGGCGCCCGCCGGCCGCCCCGCCGCGGCCACCGCATCGGCCACCTGCCCCGCCTCCGCGGGGTCGAGGCCCGCGCAGGTGATCCGCACCCCCGGCCCGGTCGCGATCCGGAAGCGCTCGCCGGGGAGTGCCGCGTAGCCCGCGTCCGCGAGCGAATCGAGCACCGGAGCCTCCGCCTCCACCGGCACCCAGACGTTGAAGCCGGTGACTCCCTGGGCGGCGATGCCGCGCCGGTCCAGGGCGTCGATGAGGCCCTGCCGCCGCTGCCGGTAGGTGTCGGCGGCATGCGCAAGCAGGAGATCGAGGCCGGGACGCGACCAGAGGCTGATGACCATCCGCTGGAGCAGGTGACTCACCCATCCGGGGCCGACCGCCAGCCGCCCCTCGACCCGCGCCACCGTCCCCTGGTCGCCGCAGACGACCGCCAGGCGGAGGTCGGGCCCCAGGGTCTTGGAGACCGACCGGACCACCGCCCAGGCGGGGGCGCCGGGGATGGCCACCCCGACCACGGCCCCGCCCCCGACCGCCTCGGCGTGGTCGTCCTCCACCACCAGGGCGTCCGTGTGCCGGGCGAGCACCCGGCGCAGCTCGGTGCGGCGGAGGTCGTCGAGCGCGCTGCCGAACGGGTTCTGACTACGGGGGGTCATGACCACCGCCCGGGCGCCGTGGCGCAGCGCGCTCTCCAGGTCGTCGGCGAGCATGCCCCGGGCGTCGACCCGGATCGCCAGCGCCCGAAGTGACATGGCCCGGAGCAGGTCGAGGATGGGGGGATAGACGGGGTCCTCCACCGCCACGCCGTCACCCGGCCGGAGATGGGCCTCGAGGACCCGTTCGATCCCGTCCACGGCGCCGCCCACCACGGTCAGGTGTGAGGCGTCCAGCCCGTCGGCGCGGAGGCGCTCGCGGGCGAGGTCGGCCAGGTCAGGGTCGACCATCGACGCGCCGTACAGGGCGGAACGGCGAGGCAGGGCGGCCAGGGCCCGGCTCCAGTCCGGGAGCAGCCGGGGGTCGGGCTGGCCCTGGGCGAGATCGCGGAGGCCGGGGCGGGGCCGGGCGGTGACCCCCGCGTGCAGGGGGGGGCGCGGCGGGATCACGGTCCCGGAGCGGCCCGACCCGACCGCCAAGCCGCGGCGACCCAACTCGCGGTAGGCCGCCGCGACGGTGGTCGGGCTCACCCCCAGCTCGCTCGCCACCCGGCGGACGGTGGGCAGGCGCTCCCCCGGCTGGAGACGGCCGTCGCGGACCGCCCCCTCGACTGCGGCCGAGATGTCGACCGCCCTCCGGCCGGTCATGTAGAATAGTTCGGTAACGTTCAACTATTTGTATCATTACATAAATGCGAATGGCGAGTACAGACATTGGGAGGCCGACCTGAGATGCGCCACCCGGAGAGCGCCGGACCGGCGAGCCCGCGAGTGCAGCTGCACCGGCACCCAGAGCGCGGTCGGTATGACCGGGAGACCATCGACGCCATCCTCGACCAGGCGCTGATCTGCCATCTCGGGGTGGTGGTGGACGGAGAGCCCCTGGTGCTGCCCACCGGGTTTGGCCGGATCGACGACACCCTCTATCTCCACGGTGCGGCTACCAATCGCAGCCTGGCCGCGGCGCTGGAGGGGGTGTGCATCACGGTCACCCACGTCGACGGACTGGTGCTGGCCCGTTCCGCGTTCGGCCACTCGATGAACTTTCGCAGCGTGGTGGTGCGGGGACGCGCCCGCGCCGTCACCGACCTCGAGGAACGTCGGGCCGCACTGGTGGCCGTGGTCGAGCACGGCATCCCGGGCCGTTGGGCCGAGGTTCGCCCGCCCACCGCCAAGGAGATCGAGATCACCACCGTGATCTCCGTGGACCTTGCCGAGTGCTCGGCCAAGGTCCGCACCGGCCCGCCACTCGACCCGGTCGCCGACCGCGGCCTGCCGGTCTGGGCGGGCGAGGTCCCCCTCCGGCTGGTCGCCGGAGCCCCCCGGCCGGACCCCCACCTCACCGAGGGCATCGACGAGCCGCAGAGTGTCGCCGAGGTCCTGCGGAGGTTCCCCGGTCCGGCTCCCGCCGGCGCGTGACGGGGTGACCCGAGCCCGCCCCGCCCCCCTTCTCGTCGCGGCCTTCGCGGCGGTCTATCTGATCTGGGGTTCCACCTACCTCGCGATACGCCTGGCGATCGACACCGTCCCCCCACTCGCCATGGCGGGGGTCCGGTTCCTCATCGCGGGCTCCCTCCTCTTCCCCCTGGCCCTGCTGACCGGCGACCGGACCGACCGGGTGACCGCGCGGCACTGGCGCTCGGCGGTCGTCATCGGGGTGCTCCTCGTCACCGGGGGCAACGGGGTGCTCACCTTCGCCGAGCAGCACGTCTCCTCCGGGGTGGTCGCGATGCTGGTCGCCACCGTGCCGCTCTGGATGGTCGCCCTCGCCCACCTCCGTGGCATCCAGCACGTGAGCCGGATGGGCGCGGCGGGCCTGGTCGTCGGTCTGGTCGGGGTCGGTCTGATGCTCCGGCCCGGCAGCGTCGGCTCTGCCGCGCCGGTCTGGCTCGCCTTCACGCTGATCTCGCCCGTGGCCTGGGCGCTCGGCTCCATCTACGCGCGGGGCGCGAGCATGCCCCGCCGGCCGCTGCTCGCGACCGCGATGGAGATGCTCTGCGGGGGGGCCGCGCTCTGCGTCGTGGCCGCCCTGCTCGGCGAGTGGGGCCAGGTCCACCCGGCGGCGATCTCGGGGCTCTCGGTCGCCGCCTTCTTCTACCTGGTGATCCCCGGCTCCATCGTCGGCTACAGCGCCTACGTGTACCTGAATCGCACCGTCTCGCCCCAGGCGGCGTCCAGCTACGCCTACGTCAACCCGCTGGTGGCGGTGGCCCTGGGGTGGGCTCTCCTCGGTGAGACCGTGACCGCGACGACGCTGGTGGCCGGAGCGCTCATCGTGGTCGCCGTGGCGGTCCTGCTGGCCGGGGGCCGGCGGACGGCGGGGGACGCGACCGAGATCACCTGCATGGAGGGGGGCCAGCCGGAGGTGGCCTGACCTCCGGGGAGCGACCCGCTCTGGCCCGATGGGCACAATGGCCGGGTGCCCTCTCGGCCATCCCTCCCGGCCCACGATCCCGCCGCCGGCTCGCCGCTCCCGGGGATGCCGCGGTCCCTGGGCGAGACGGACCCTCGCCCGCCGCGCCCGCGTCTCATCGAGGGACGCTGGGGATGGCTGGATGTCCTGATCGTCGGACCGCTGGTGGCCAGCTCGATCTACTACTACGCCGGCCTGCCGCTGGGCACCTGGCTGATCCTCCACAACCAGGCGGTGAAGGCGGCCCTGCTCCGAGGTTCGACGGCGTCGATGATCCTGACCGGGGCCGCGGTCCGCACCTCCGGGCTGAGCATCTGGGTGGCGCTGCTCGCACCCCTCCCGATCACCATGTGCACCGACCCCTGCTTCTTCTACGGCGGCCGCCGCTACGGCCGAGCCCTGATCGAGTTCCTCGGCCGCAACGACCCCAGGTGGGATCGGCGAATGGCACGGGGGGAGCGCATCTTCGCCCGCTGGGCCGGCTGGGCGGTCTTCCTCGCCCCGGTGATCTGGCTGCCCAACTCCGTCTTCTACTTCCTGGCCGGGGAGCCCCGGAAGATGCCGTTCTGGCAATTCATCCTCCTGGACGCGGCCGGCGAGCTGGCCTACATCGCCGAGATCGAGGCCCTCGGCTACTTCATCGGCAAACCGGCCGAGGACGTCGCCGAGTCGCTGTCGAAATACAGCCTGCCGATCGTGATCGGGACGGTGGTCCTGGTCGTGCTGATCTCTGTGGTGGCGGGTGCTCGGCAGACGCGGTCGGGTTCGGGTCCCGCGAGGTGACGGGCGGCGCCGATTCGGCCACAATCTCCCCCGTGGCCGACAGCCCACGGCAGTTCGTCCTCGGGGTGGACCTGGACGGTGTCTGCGCCGACTACTACCCGTTCATGCGCACGGTGATAGCGGAGTGGCTCGGGCGAGACCTCGAATCGCTCCCCGCCGACGTGGGCTGGGAGATGACCGAGTGGGGCATCGAACCGGGCGAGTTCCACAAGGTGCACCGCTTCGCGGTCGTGGAGCGCAACCTGTACTCGGAGATGGGGATGATCGCCGGCGCGGGGCCGGCGCTGCGCCGCCTCTCCAACCTCGGCATCCGGATCCGGATCATCACCCACCGTCTGGTCATCGAGCACTTCCACCGAATCGCCGTGGGCCAGACCGTCCAATGGCTGGATCGGCACGGCATCCCCTACTGGGATCTCTGCTTCATGGGGGAGAAGGGCGCCGTCAACGCCGACCTCTATGTCGAGGACGGTCCCCACAACATCGAGGCGCTGCTGCGCGAGCAGAGGGACGTCATCGTCTTCAGCCACGCGGCGAACCGGCATCTCGAGGTGCCCGCCGGAGACCGAGCCCGCAGCTGGGCGGAGGCGGAACCGCTCATCGTCGCCCGCTTCCATGAGTGGGAGCGGCGCGGCGGGGCGTCGGGGATGCGCCGCCGCGCCACGGATCACGCTGCGGGGTGAGCACCGAGACCGTCGAGGTCGATGGCCGGGACCTCGCGATCAGCAACGGCGACAAGCTCTTCTTCGCCGAGCGTGGGATCACCAAACGCCAGCTCATCGACTACTACCTCGCGGTTGGCGGGGGCGCGCTCACCGGCTGCTTCGACCGGCCATCGGTCCTGAAGCGCTACCCCAACGGCGCGGCCGGCCCGTACTTCTTCCAGAAGCGAGCGCCGGTTGGCGACGCCCCCTTCCTGCGCACCACGACCGTGCAGTTTCCGAGCGGTCGCAGCGCCGACCTGCTGGTCATCGACTCGCTGGCGGCGCTGATCTGGACCGTCAACCTGGGCTGCATCGACATCAATCCGTGGCCGGTGCGGAGCGGCGACACCGACCATCCTGACGAGCTGCGCGTCGACCTCGACCCCCAGCCCGACATCCCCTTCGACGACATCCGTCGCGTCGCTCTGGTGGTGCGTGAGGTGCTCGACGACAACGGGCTGCGCGGCTATCCCAAGACGTCGGGGTCCCGGGGCATCCACATCAACGTCCGGATCATCCCCGAGCACGGCTTCACCAAGGTGCGCAGGGCCGCCCTGGCGCTGGCCCGGGAGGTGGAGCGGCGCGCCCCCACCCTCGCCACCAGCAAGTGGTGGAAGGAGGAGCGTCATGGGGTCTTCATCGACTACAACCAGAACGCCCGCGACCGCACGGTGGCCAGCGCCTACTCGGTGCGCCCCGTTCCCGACGCGCGAGTCTCCTGCCCGCTGGAGTGGGAGGAGGTGGCCGACGTCGAGCCGGCGGACCTGACCGTGGAGACGGTGCCACGTCGCCTGAGCCAGAGAGGCGAACCTGGTTCCGGCATCGACGCCGTCGGGTACCGGCTTGACAGGCTCCTGGAACTGGCCGACCGCGATGAGCGCGAGGGATTGGGCGACGCCCCGTGGCCGCCTCACTTCCCCAAGGGCGACGACGAGCCGCGCCGGGTGGCGCCGTCCCGGGCGCGGAAGGGCTGAGCGGGCACGCGGGCAGCGATGAGGCGGTCGCCCGGGAAGGCGGGAAGGCTGCTTGCCCACATCACCTCGAAAGCCCGCTTCGCCCGAGCCCTGGGCGCCGGGGGGGACGCCCTCCCGCAGGCCCGTTTGAGACACGGCAGTCCTTGACCGTCTTTGAGGCAGCGGACGCCCTCGCACAGACCCGTTTAGGACACGACAGTCCTTAACTGTCGTCGAGGCGCACAGGGGTGCTCCTGGCCGCCATGAGCACGGTGCCCGGCGGAAGATCAGCCTGGGCCGGTGGGCCCGCCTCCTGGCACGCGCCGCCTCCCCTGCCCGTCACTCCGCCTCGCGCGGCCCCGCCTCGGCGTGGGGCTTGCGCAATTCCCGGTGTGGCCCGGCCGCGGTGCCGCGTCCGTCAGCCCCCCACGTCCACGATCGACCGCAGGTCGAATTGGTGAGGCGGCAGCAGCTGGTCGTACCCGCACTCGGCCGCCGACCTATCCGGGCGCCAGCGCAGGAAGCGGGAGGCATGGCGGAAGCGGTTGCCCTGGAGGTGATCGAATGCCACCTCGCAGACCAGCTCGGGGCGCACGGCCACCCAGTCCGTCTCCCGCCCCCTCGTCCATCGCGACGGCCCACCGGGTGTCCGACCCTGGCCGAAGGAGGTGCCGCCCTCCAGCGGGCGCAGCAGGGTCAGCAGGTCGCGGCGCTCCGCTGCCGAGAAGGAAGAGGTGTGGCCGACGTGGTGGAGGACGCCGTCCCCGTCGTACAGCCCAAGCAGGAGCGATGCCACCGCCTCGGCCTTGAGGTCCTTGCGGTAGCCGCCGACCACGGTGTCGACGGTGCGGAGATGCTTGACCTTGATCCAGCCGCGATCGCCGCTCCGGTACGTGGAGTCGAGCGGCTTGGCGACCACCCCGTCGCAGCCGGCGCCCTCGTAGCGGTCAAACCAGGAGGCCGCCTCCTCCGGGTCGGTGGTCTGGGGGGTCAGGGCCACCTGAGGGTTGGGGGTGAGCCGGGCGTGGAGGAGGTCGGTGCGCTCGGCGAGCGGCCGGCCGCGCAGGTCCTCGTCGCCACTCGCCAGCAGGTCGAAGGCGATGAAGGTCGCCGGGCTCTCCGCCGCGAGCATCCGCACCCGGGACTCGGCGGGGTGGAGGCGAAGCTGGAGGGCGTCGAAGTCGAGACCGCGCGGGCCGGCGATGACGATCTCGCCGTCGACCACGGCCGCCTCGGGCAGCGCGGAGCGGAGCGGGTCGAGCAGCTCTGGGAAATAGCGCTGCAGCGGCAGGCTGTTGCGGCTCTCCAAATGGATCGCGTCGCCCCTGCGGAAGACGATGCAGCGGAAGCCGTCCCACTTGGGCTCGTAGACCAGACCGGGGGCGGTGGGAATGTCGTCCGCGGAGCGGCAGAGCATGGGCTGGAGGGGCGGACTGAGGGAGGGCATGGGTCCGATCCTACGTCAGTGGTCGCCGAGCGTCTGGGGCCGGGATCAGCAGTACTGGACCGCGCCCCGGGTACCGGCGGCCTGCTCGGGAAGGAGGCCGGCCACAAGGCGGATGACCGAGCAGGCGCCGTCGTTCAGGAGGACCGGCTGAGCGCCACCGAAGCTCACCTGGACCAGCTTGGGGCAGAGCCACTCCTGGACGTGGGCCGGGCTGACGCCGCTCATCGGATAGAAGGTGATGGTGGAGAGGAGCGAGTTCTCCATGCACATCGCGGGCGCCGCGATGGGGAGCGCGTTGATGGCGTCGGCGAGCTCGAGGCTGTCAGCCTCCCCCAGCTGCACCGTCACCGGACCGGTCGATGAGTTCATGGCGGAGATCGCCGCGTAGCCGGTCAGCTGCGCGCCGGCGGGTTCGGGGATGGCGTCGGACGGCGATCGGCCGGGCACCCAGACCACCTGGGCATCGATCCGGAGCAGGTAGTCGCCGTCAGGGAGCTGGGTGGTGGCGTAGAGGAGCTGGGCCGAGGACTGGTTGGGCCCCGCGGTCGGCATCGACACCTCGAACATCACCGTGCTGCCGCTGGGGCCGCTGGTGCTGCCGGTCGTCAGGACGGTTGCGCCCGCCCCCACCTCGGTGAGCACGTACTCGCTCATGCTCGGGCCGGCGGCCTCGTCGACCAGGTAGAGGGCGTCGATGTCGCTGAGGTCGCCGCTGCCGATGGTCAGCGGCGGCTGGGCGAGGACCGACGGCGGGGTGGCCGTCCAGGGCTGAGCGCCGGGGGGGAGCGGGGCCGCGCTGAGCACCTGGGCGGCGAACTGCTGCCCCGATGCCGGCAGGTCGCCGGCTGCCGGCTGGGCCCCGGTGGCCGGCGTGCGGAGCGTGGTGCTCGCCAGTCCGGAGCCGGCCTCGGACTGACCGGAGGCGGCGAGCGCCGCGGGCAGGACGGCCAGGGCCATCACCGCCCCCACCGCGGCGACCCCGATCCTGCGCATCCGCATGTCCATCCGACGCGCAAGCATGGCACCGGGTTCCCCGGAAGGCCACCCGCGATCAGCCGGCCTCAGGCGGTGACCGCCCCTCCGGCGGAGGTCGCCTGCAGCCGGATCAGGTTGACCACCTCCGCGCCGCCCCGGGCCCGCTCGATCACCTCACTGGCACGGCGGATCAGCTCGAGCGACCCCACCTCACCGCGGACCGTCAGGGTGTCGTCGCCACCGACGATGACGCGGAGCGAGAACCCGTCGGCACCGAGCTCCTCCAGGAGGGCGTCCTCGATGCGCGCCTGCGCGGCGGCGGCGGCACCCGTGGCCCGCCGCCGCCGGGTGCCGATCAGAGAGGTGGCGCTGGCACCGTGACGGGCCAGCTTCTCGCCACCCCGCCGGACCGCCTGGCGGCGCTCGGCCCCCTTGCGCGGCTGGAGGAAGAAGGCGGCGACCGCGGCGGCGATCGCACTCACCCCGACGATGTGTAGGCGCTTCATGGCTTCCCTGGTCGATCGGCAGGCGGCGACGACGAGCGGGCCCGCGGACTGCTGTCAGGAGTTGATCGCCGGCCCAGTCCAAAGGTTACGCGGACGGGGCGCGCGCGCCCATCCCCCGCCCAGGTGAAATCTCCCGACGGAGAGCAGGGACGGGAGCCGTGCCACCGCTCGCCGGCTGCCATCCAGGAATTCGCGGGATTCACCAGCGCCATCCAGTACGACCGTCACGATGTCGCTCATCACGAGCCTCCCAGCACCAGCTCCGCGACCTGACGGAGGACGGCGGGCTCCGGGGGCACATGGACGAGCAGGGTCGAGAGCAGCGACCGCCGCCAGACCGTGAGCTCCTCCCGGATCTTGGCGGGCGGCCCGATGAGGGCGACCTGCTCGATCATCGCGGTCGGTATGGCGGCCGCCGCCTCCTCCGGGTGGCCCTCCACCCAGAGGTCCCGCACCCGGGCGGCGATCCCCTCATAGCCCATGCGCACGAAGGCGTTGTAGTGGAAGTTGCGTCCACGCGGCCCCATCCCGCCGATGAAGCGGGCGAAGAGGCCGCGCAGCCGGTCGGCGGCCGCCTCGACGTCGGCGTCGACGATGAGCGGCGCGGTGACGACGATCTCGAAGTCGGCGGTCGCGGCCCGCGCACCCGGCCGGGCCGCTCCCTCAGCCAGAGCCGCACGGTGGTGGGCGTCGCGGTGGGGCGAGTAGTAGGTGGCGATCCAGCCGTCCGCGATCTCCCTGGCCAGGGCGACGTTCCTCGGGCCCTCGGCGGCGAGCAGGATGGGGAGGTCGGGGCGAAGCGGTCTCACCATCGAGAGGAAGGGCCGGCCCAACCCGGAGCCGCCCTGCAGAGGGAGCGAGATGTGGGGCCCCCGGTATTCGACCGGCTCGCGGCGGAGGAGCACCCGGCGGACGATCTCCACGTAGTCGCGGGTCCGCCCCAGGGGAGGGTCGAAGGGCTGCCCGTACCAGCCCTCCACCAGCTCGGGACCGGACACCCCCAGCCCGAGGACGAAGCGTCCGCCGGAGAGGTGATCGAGGCTGAGAGCCGCCATGCCCGTGGCCGCGGGCGCCCGGGCGGCCATGTGCATGATCGATGTGCCCAATCGCATCTTCGCGGTGTGGGCGCCGACCCAGGCGAGCGGGGTCAGAGCGTCGGAGCCGGAAGCCTCGGAGGTCCAGACCGACTCGTAGCCGAGCGCCTCGGCCTCGCGCACCGCCTCCAGCAGCCCGGGTGGCGGGCCCGATTCGGCCCAGAAACCGAGCAGCAATCCCAATTTCATGCGCCGCTCACGCTACTCCGGCCCGGCGGGGTTTCGGGGCCGAAGCCACGCGGGTAGTGAATCTGGATCACTGTCACAGGGCGCACCCGACTGTCGCGGGCTGGCCGGCGGCGGATCATACTCAGGGCCGTCACCCACCAGACAGGAGCGCCCCCTTTGACCAATCAGAGTGAGATCGCGCAGGCGAGTGAGCAATCCCCGAGGTATCAGCGCACTCTCACCGTGCTCCTCCTCGACGACCACGCGGTGATGCTGGAGGCGCTCAGGGCGCTCGTCGAGAGCGACGACGCACTGGTCGTCATCGGCACCGCAAGCCGCGTTCCCGACGCGATCAAGCTGGCGCGCGCCATGCATCCCGACGTGGCGGTCATCGACGTCCACATGCCCGATGGCGGTGGTTGGGCCGCCGCGCGGGGGCTGAGAGAGGTCTGTCCCGACATCCGGCTGGTCGCCTTCTCCTCCTTCGACGACGCTCTCGTGACCCGGACCATCGCCGCCGCGGGCATCTCCGCCTTCGTCACCAAGGGGTCTGAGATCGGCGTGCTGCTCGCGGCCATCCGCGGTGAGGTCGTCATGCCGACCCCCGCCCAGCAGATGCCCCTCTTCCGCAGGACGATCGCCTCCGCCGCGGAGTGAGCCGGCGCGGGGGCGGCCACCTCCCTGACGGGCGCCGCCGGCTCAGTGCGCGGGCCCGGTTCCCAGCGAGATGGGTGCCGGGGAGCCCGGGAGCTGCACCATGGCCGCCAGGGGATGCGCGGGAACCGGCATCTCGCCGCCCAGGTCCGCGACCACGGCCGCCAGCTCGGCGTCGGACACCACCGCGGGCGCCTGGGCCTCCGCATCCGCGCAGGGCACCCAACACCTCACCGTCGTCCCGGCACCGGGCCGGCTCTCGAGCGACCAGGATCCGCCCAGGGCCTCGCTGCGCTCCCGCATCGAGCTGAGGCCGACGTGGCCGGTGGGTGAGTAGCCGGTCCCCTCCGGGACGAACCCGGGTCCGTCGTCGCGGACGGTGACCGCGTAGCCAGCGTCCTCATCTCTCAGCTCCACCGTGACCGTGGCGCCGGCGGCATGCTTGCGCGCGTTGACGACGGCCTCGCAGGTGATCCGGTAGAGGGTGGTGGCGATCGTCCCGGAGGGCTCGTTCGCGAATCTCCCGTCGAGGATGCAGTGGAGATCGCCGTCCTGCTCGACCTGCTCGAGATACTGACCGAGGGCCGTGGTGAATCCGCGCTCCACGACCTGCGGATGCAGCTCTGACATCAGGGTGCGCATGCGTGTGATCGACGCCTGCACCGCGTCGGCGGCGCGATCCAGCGATGATGCCTGCTTGGGGTCGCTGATGCCACGCCGCGCGATCTGGAGGCGGGTGTGCCCCACCGCCATCCATTGCAGCATGTCGTCGTGGATGATCCCGGACAGTCGCCGGCGCTCCTCATCCTGGAGGATGACCAGGCGCAGCAGCAGCCCCTTGCGCCGCCCGTCGGCGGCGCGCAGCTCCTCGAGGCTCTGATCCAACTCACGGGTGCGCTCCTCGACGAGATGATCGAGCTGCCGGTTCTGCTGCTGCAGCTGGAAGCCGAGCGACCGGGTGTCGCGCACGAGGATGAATTGGCGGGTGAGGACGATCCCCATGATGCCGAAGCTGTCCCAGAGCATGAAGGCGTCGAGCCCCACCCCGCGCAGCTCGCGCCCCGCGACCACCAGGCCGGCGGCGATCATCGGGACGTAGGGGAGGATCGTCCGCCAGCGGTTCTGCTGGACAGGTTGCTCGGTGATCCGGCTCGTGGATGTCATCACCCGCAACGCGCCCAGGGCGACGAGGCAGTACCCGAAGGTCCAGCCGACGTCGGCGGGGTTGGTCGCGCCATAGTTCTGCACCGTGGTGAGGTAGGCGAAGGTGCTGTCGGCGACCGTGTTGAGGAGTATCCCCAGGCCCAGGAAGACGAACGGCTGCCGGCCGCCCGACGGCATGCGGGAGAGAGCCAGGATGACGATCGTCCCCATGAAGACGTCACCCAGCGGATAGGCGAGGCTCAGGAACTGCTGCAGGAAGCCGGCCGCGGAATCCGCGTAGATGGTCCCGAGGATGGTCGCCCAGCTCACGAAGAGAGCCCCACCGACCATGAGCAGGCCGTCGAGAAGGAGTGAGATCCGGGTGCCGGTCCCGCGGAAGGCGGGGAGCGAGATCAGTCCGGCGATGCCGAGTGGGATGGCGGTGGCGTAGCCCAGGTCCGGCCAGGAGGGGAAGAGGCTGGCCGGGCTCTGGCCCAGGACCACCTCGCGAAAGGTCCAGTCCGCCTGGCCCAGTCCCCAGCTGAGCGCGGAGAGACCGATGAGCGCCCACGCCCGGCGAGCGGGGGTGGAGCGGGTGGCGGCGAGCAGGCAGGCGACGGCGGCGGCCAGCGGAGCCAGCGTCTGGGAGACGTTGTCGAAGGCGACGGTGAAGCGGTCCTGCCCCGGGTGGGCGCCGATCCAGACGACACTGAAGAGAGCGTAGACGCCCGCGGCGGCGACGAGCCAGACGAACCTGCGATCACGTCCGGCGCGAGTGAGGTGATGGTCGGTGACGCTCACCCCTCGAGGCTAGGCAGCCCGCAGCGCTCGAGCCAGATGCAGGGGCCTCAGGATTTCCTGGTGCAGGTGGGCCATCCGAATATGGCGAATCAGAATCTGGCCGGCCCCGCGTGACGGAATCACCATGAGGTCACCACCACCCCTGGAGGAGCGCTCACGTGACTGAACCCCCCGAGCTCGCCAACGCCGGCCCTCCCCTCCCGGGGGTCCCCGGCAACCTGACCGTCCTCCTCCTCGACGACCACTCGGTGATGCTCGAGTCGGTGAGGGCGATCGTCGAGACCGATGACACGCTGACCGTCGTGGCCACGGCCAGCCGCGTCCCGGACGCGGTCCGGCTGGCCGCCCAGACCCATCCCCAGGTGGCGGTCATCGACGTCAACATGCCCGACGGCGGTGGCTGGGCGGCGGCCCGGGGGCTGCAGGAGGTCTGTCCCGGCATCCGCCTGGTCGCCTACTCCTCCTTTGACGAGGCGCTCGTGATCCGGACCATCAGGGCGGCGGGGATCTCGGCCTTCGTCACCAAGGGGGCTGACATCGACGTCCTGCTGGCCGCGATCCACGGAGAGGACATCCGCCCGATCGTCGCTCAGGCAAAGCCCTTGATGCGCAGGACGGCAGCGGTCGCCGACTGATCTCGGCGCGGGCTGGCGCGCTCGCCGGGCCGGAGGGCGTGCTCGCACGTCGAGTGAGGAGTGGTACGCCCAGGAGGATTTGAACCCCCGGCCTTCTGATCCGTAGTCAGACGCTCTATCCAGACTGAGCTATGGGCGCACGCTGCCTCGATGTTACCAGCGGCGTGGCCGCGCCAAGCTGGTCGAGCCTGAGCGGGGCCTGGCCAGGGCCGGTCGTCCCCGGGGGGCGGGGCACGGCCGGGCCGATCCGCCCCGAACCCTACCCGGCGTCCATCGCCTCAGACGGGCGACCCCCCACTCCGTTCATCATTCAATTCGAAGCGTCGGCGCGTCTCTCGAGCCCTCGACCGCGCCCTTCCAGGAGGACCACAGATGGCGGCGACCGGACAACCAGCGGCTCCAGCGGACTTGGAGACCCTACACGAGGTAGCGCAGCAGCTCCGGATCGACGGCATCCGCGCCAGCACCCGGGCGAGATCGGGGCATCCCACCTCCAGCATGTCCGCCGCCGACCTGATCGCGGTCCTCGCCGGCCGGCACCTCCGCTACGACTTCGCCCACCCCAAGCTCCCGACCAATGACCATCTGATCTTCTCCAAGGGCCATGCCTCTCCCCTGCTCTACGCCCTCTACCTGGCCTGCGGTGTGGTTGACGACGCCGAGCTGATGACCTACCGGACGCTGGGCTCCCGGCTCCAGGGCCACCCCACCCCGGTCATCCCCTGGGTGGACGTCGCCACCGGATCGCTCGGCCAGGGACTCCCCATCGGAGTGGGGGTCGCTCTCGCCGGCAAGTACCTCGACCGTCTCCCCTATCGAGTCTGGGTGCTGTGCGGTGACAGTGAGCTGGCCGAGGGATCGATCTGGGAAGCGCTCGACAAGGCAGCCCACTACCAGCTGGACAACCTAACCGTGATCGCGGATGTGAACCGCCTCGGCCAGCGCGGCGAGACCGAGTTCGGCTGGGACATGGAGACCTACCGCCGCCGGGTCGAGGCGTTCGGGTGCCGCGCCCTAGTCATCGACGGCCACAACCTGGAGGAGATCGACGGCGCCTACGTCGATGCCCGGGAGACGGTTGGCCGGCCCACGGTGATCCTGGCCAAGACGATCAAGGGCAAGGGGTTCTCGGAGATCGAGAACAAGGAGGGGTGGCATGGGGTGGCCCTGGCCCCGGACATGGCGGTGCGGGCCATCGCCCAGCTCGGCGAGCTGCACGATCTCCGCATCGAGGTGCGCAAGCCCGAACGGGGCACGCCCGCGATCCGGCCCCAGGCGGCCGAGGTCACGCTCCCCAGCTACGCTCTGGGGGACAAGGTCGCGACCCGCAAGGCCTACGGGGACGGGCTGGTCGCACTCGGCGCCCGCCCGGAGGTGGTCGCCCTGGACGCCGAGGTGAGCAACTCGACCCACGCCGATCAGTTCAAGAAGGCGTTCCCGGATCGCTTTTTCGAGATGTACATCGCCGAGCAGCAGCTGGTGTCGGCGGCGGTGGGCCTCCAGGTTCGGGGCTACGTGCCGTTCGTCTCGACCTTTGCGGCCTTCTTCTCGCGGGCCTACGACTTCATCCGGATGGCGGCGATCTCCCGGGCCAACCTCCGGCTGGTCGGATCCCACGCGGGGAGCGAGATCGGCGCCGACGGACCCTCCCAAATGGCACTCGAGGACCTGGCGTCGTTGCGGGCCGTCCAGGGGTCGACGGTCCTCTACCCCTCCGACGCGGTGAGCACCGTCAAGCTGGTGGCCGAGATGGCCGACCGCACCGGGATCGTCTACCTGCGGACCACCCGCAACGCCTATCCCGTGATCTACGACAACGCCGAGCCCTTCCCGATCGGCGGCGCCAAGGTGGTGCGCCGCAGCGACGAGGACAAGGCTGCGGTGGTCGCGGCCGGGGTCACGCTGCACAGCGCCCTGGCCGCCGCCGACCAGCTGGCGGCGGAGGGTATCCACGTCCGGGTCATCGACTGCTACTCGGTCAAGCCGATCGCCGCCGACGTGCTGGCCGAGGCCGCCCGCGACTGCGGGGGGACCCTGGTGGTCGTGGAGGACCACTACCCTGAGGGCGGCCTCGGGGCTGCGGTCATGGAGGCGCTGGCCGGCGACCACCCGCCTCGGATCCTCCATCTGGCAGTCCGCGACGTCCCGGGAAGCGGCAAGACCGCCGATCTGCTCGCCGCGGAGGGGATCGACGCCGACGCGATCGTCAGGGCGGCCCGCCACGCCGCCGCCACCAGCGCAGGAGGCCAGTGAGACCGATGCCCACCCCCAACCCGCTCCAGCTGCTGGCCGAGCGCGGCCAGTCGGTGTGGCTCGACTACATCAGCCGCGAGCTGGTGACCGGCTCCGAGCTGACCCGGCTGGTCGCCGAGGACAACGTCACCGGGCTCACGAGCAACCCGACCATCTTCGAGAAGGCCATCGCCGACGGCACCAACTACGACGAGCAGATCCATGAGCTGCTCGGCCAAGGGGTCGACGACCCCAACGAGGTCTTCCTGCGGCTCGCCACCCGTGACATCCAGCACGCCGCCGACACCATGCGCCCGGTGTACGAGCGCACCGGGGGCGCCGACGGCTACGTCAGCCTCGAGCTGCCCCCTCCCCTCTCGCACGATACCGCCGGAAGCGTCCGGACCGCCAAGGAATACTGGCACCGGGTTGACCGGCCAAATCTCATGGTGAAGGTCCCGGCGACACCCGAGGGCGTCCCCGCCATCCTGGAGCTGATCGCCGCCGGGATCAACGTCAACGTGACCCTGATCTTTGCCCTCGAGGCCTACGAGAAGGTGATCGCCGCCTACATCGGCGGCCTGCAGCGGCGCCACAGCGAGGGCCAATCGCTGCACGTCCACTCGGTGGCCTCGTTCTTCGTGAGCCGGGTGGACACCGCCGTGGACCCCCTCCTCGACGGGCGGCTCGAGGCCGGCGGCGACGCCGCGGAGCTCGAGAGCCTGCACGGCACCGCGGCGATCGCCAACGCCCGCCTGGCCTACGCGACCTTTGAAAGGCACTTCCGCGGCGAGGAGTTCGCCGCGCTGCGCGAGGCCGGCGCTCCGTTCCAGAGGCCGCTGTGGGCGAGCACCAGCGCCAAGAACCCGAAGTACCGGGATGTGATCTATGCCGAGGCACTGATCGGCCCGGACACCGTCGACACCATGCCACCCTCGACCATCGAGGCCTTCCGGGACCACGGCACCGTCGCCGGCGACACCGTGCGCGACGACCTGGACCATGCGCAGCAGGTGATCGGGCGGCTAGAGTCCGCCGGCATCAGCATCGACAAGGTGACCGAGGATCTCCTGGTCGCCGGGGTCGCGTCCTTCGCGGCCTCGTACGACCAACTGATCGCCAGGATCGGGGAGAAGCTCGCGAGCCTCCGAGCCGGGGCCGCGAAGAGATGAGGTCCGATCTCGCCATCGGGGGGTCCGACCTCGCCAAGGTGATCGCCGAGGCCCACCGCGCCGGGGTCGTGGAGCGCATCTGGAACCGGGACCCCGACCTCTGGAAGCCGGCCGACGCTGCCCACGCCGCGGTCATCGGCAACCGGCTGGGCTGGCTCGACGTCCCGCTCACCATGCGCGGCCGGGTGGCGGAGCTGACCGCGCTGGCGGCCGAGGTGCAGCAGGCCGGCTTCAGCGACGCCGTCCTCCTCGGCATGGGCGGCTCCAGCCTCTGCCCGGAGGTCCTGCGCACCTCCTTCGGCAGCGCCGCCGGATACCCCGTCCTTCACGTCCTGGACACCACCGACCCCGAGGCGATCGTCAACCTGGAGCGGCACCTCGACATCCAGCGCACCCTCTTCCTGGTCGCCAGCAAATCGGGGACGACGCTCGAGACGTCCTCTCACCTCGCCCACTTCTGGGAGGCGGTCACCGCCTCCGGCGTCGCCGAGCCGGGTCATAGCTTCATCGCCATCACCGACCCCGGCACCCCCCTTGCCCAGCTCGCCACCGAGCGGCACTTCAGGCGCCTCTTCGAGAACCCGGGCGACATC
>JBEKAP010000011.1:0-21204 GCA_050015875.1 Candidatus Dormibacteria bacterium
CAGCCGGCTGATCCGCGTCTTCGGTCTGGAGGCGCCGCTCCGGCACCGTCTGGCCGGCGGGATGCCCACCTTCTCCACCTGCGCCGGCACCATCCTGCTGAGCCGCGCCATCCTCGACGGCACCGTCGATCAGCTGGCCCTCGGTGCCCTCGACCTGCGCACCCGGCGCAACGGCTACGGCCGCCAGGTGGACTCCTTCGAGTGCGATCTCGACCTCCCGGTGCTCGGCTCCGGCAGCTTCCGGGCCGTCTTCATCCGCGCCCCCGTGATCGAGGGGTGCGGCCCGGGCGTCGAGGTGCTCGCCGCCCACGAGGGGCGGCCGGTGGCGGTCCGCCAGGACCGGCACCTGAGCTTCACCTTCCATCCCGAGATGACCGGAGACCTCCGGCTGCATCGGCTCTTCCTGGAGAGCGTCCGCGAGCTCCTGGAGGGCGGTGCGCCGCTCCCCGCGGAGGAGGGTGCGGCGTGAACATCCGGGTGGCCTCGTTCCGCGACCTGGCCCGCATCGAGGAGCTCTACAGCGAGGCCGCGAGCGGCGACGAGCAGGCGACCCAGCTCTCGCCCGACCATCCCCTGCCCCAGGCGACCCTGCTCCGCCTCTGGTACGCGCTCAGCAAGACGGTCTCCTCGCTCGTCCCCTTCACCGTCGGAGCGGCGGGAGACACCCTGTTCGTCGCCGAGACCCGTGAGGGGATCGTCGGCTTCATCCAGGCTCAGGCCTCCGGGGAGCGCGCCGCCACCCTGCAGATCCTCAACCTCTGCGTCGCCGCCACCGCCAGCGGCCATTTCGCCCGGGCCCAGCTGCTCACCCACCTCACCAACCACGCTCTGGAGCACGGCATCCAGCGCTTCGTGGTCCGCCTGCCCCTGGATCACCCGCTGGTGGGCACCTTCCTGGAGCAGGGCTTCGTCCAGCTCGCGACCGAGCAGATCCTCTACAGCGACGACGCCCCGCTGACCCCCCAGACCGCGCGCAGCGTCAGCCTTCGCGCCGCCCGTCCGGAGGACGTGGGAGCCATCTACCTCCTCTACCTGCGCACCACGCCCTCCCACGTCGCGAGCCTGGAGGGGTCCTCCCTGAAGGTCTGGCAGGCAGCCTTCGCGGAGGGGGCGCTGACCCGGATCGGCCGCGACGACGTCCGCCACTTCGTGGTCGAGGAGCCGGGGGTGGTGGCCTGGGCGGCCATCCGGCCCGCGTCGGCGACCCGTCCCACCCTGATCTCCCTGATGTGCGACGGCCACCATCCGCGGCTGCGCGAGGCCGTGATCGACGCCGCACTCCGGGAGCTGCCCTCCGGCCCCGTCTCCTCGGTGCTCCGCCACTACGACTCGGAGCTGATCCGCGGCCTCCAGCAACGCGGATTCGCCATCTACGGCACCCAGGTCCTGCTGGTCCGGGAGCTCGCCACCAAGGTCAGGTTCCGCACCGCACCGGCACGCAAGAAGCCGGTGCTGGTGCGCGCTCATCTGGCCCAGAGCGTGCCCGCCGTGGAGACCTCGCCGGCCCTCCGGGTGCTGAGCCGGAGGCGCGAGCGATCGCCACTCCCCTAGCCGGACCGGACCGATGAAGCCCGGCTCCGGGCCTCCCGCTCCCCAACCGCCCGTCACCAAGCGAAGGGCGAAGCCGCAGGCTTCGGCCCCGAACGGAGCCGCCGGCGGCACGCGGGGTGAGTACGGCCCCGCCTGGAACGAGGAGCTCGCCCTCCTCTTCGATGCCCTCCCGCCCCGTGTCGCCGCCGCCGCCACGGCGGCCGCCGCCGACCGCGGCGACCTCCTCGAGGTGGTGCTCGACCTCGGCCGTGAGCCCGAGGCCCGCTTCGTCGATGGCGAGGTCATCCTCGACCGGGTGCCGGTCGCCGATGCCGACATCGAGTACGTCGTCCAGCGCGTCGGCGATTTCGGCGATGACAATCGGGCCGGGATCGAGCGCACCCTGCATCGCATCAGCGCCATCCGCAACCGCGCCGGCGCCATCGTCGGCCTCACCTGCCGGGTCGGCCGGGCGGTGACCGGGACCATCGACATCATCAAGGACATCGTGATCCAGGGCCGCAGCATCCTTCTCCTGGGAGCTCCCGGAATCGGCAAGACGACCATGCTGCGCGAGTGCGCCCGGGTGCTGAGCGACGACCAGGGCAAGCGCGTCGTCATCGTGGACACCTCCAACGAGATCGGCGGCGATGGCGACATCCCCCACCCCGGGATCGGACGCTCGCGAAGGATGCAGGTCCAGACCCCCACCAAGCAGCACGCGGTGATGATCGAGGCGGTGGAGAACCACATGCCGCAGGTGATCGTCATCGACGAGATCGGCACCGAGCTGGAGGCGGCCGCAGCCCGCACCATCGCCGAGCGTGGTGTGCAGCTGGTGGGCACCGCCCACGGCATGACCCTCGACAACCTGCTGGTCAATCCGACCCTCAACGACCTGCTCGGCGGCATCCAGACCGTCACCCTCTCCGACGAGGAGGCGCGCCGCCGGGGCACGCAGAAGTCGGTGCTCGAACGCAAGGCGCCGCCCACCTTCGATGTCCTCGTCGAGATCCAGCAGCGCGATCGGGTTGCGGTCCACATGCCGGTCGCCGAGACCGTCGACGAGGCGCTCCGCGGCAAGTACAAGCCACCTCAGATCCGGATGCGCGGCGACGCGGGGCAGATCATCAGCCGGATCGACACCGGTGGCCCACCCAGCCAGTTCGAGCCTCCGCCCTTCGGCGGTGGGGGACGCCGCCCCCGCGAGCGCGAGCACCGGCGGAGCGGATTCGACGTCGAGCAGTACATCGCCAATCAGCAGCGCAGCCGTCGCGAGCCCGGGGAGCGCGCGGGCAACGGCTCGCCCCGTCTGGCGCCGCCCCTCTCCGTCTTCCCCTACGGGGTCTCGCGCAGCTATCTGGAGCAGTCGGTGCGCGAGCTCAGGCTGCCGGTGCGCATCCAGCACCACGTGGAGGACTCCGACATCGTCCTCACCCTCAAGAACTACTACCGGCGGAAGGACTCGCCGGTGCGGCTCGCGGAGTCCTCGGGCATCCCCATCGAGGTGCTGCGGAGCAACACCGTCTCCCAGATCAAGGGTGCCCTCTCCCGCGTCTACGGCGTGGCCTCAGGGGACCCCACCGAGTCGGCGCTCCAGGAGGCGCGGGAGGGCATCGACCGGGCCCGGCAGATCGGGGGCGAGGTGGATCTCTCGCCTCAGAACGCCTATGTCCGGCGGCTCCAGCACGAGCTGGTCGAGCAGCACGAGATGGTCGCGCGCAGCCAGGGGGAGGAGCCGAACCGCTACCTGGTCATCCTCGGCACCCCGGCCTCCTGACGACTGCGCCGGTTGGCGCGTAGGGCTCATACTCCGTGACCGTGTCGTCCTGGCCCGGTTTCTTCATCTCTCTGGAGGGGATCGACGGAGCGGGCAAGAGCACCCAGGGGGCTGCGCTTGCCGGCGAGTTGAGCCGCTCCGGTCGCGATGTCGTCACCCTGCGGCCCAGTGACACCCAGCTCGGCGACCTGGTCCGGGGCTACCTGCTCCAGCATCACCGGGTCCGGATCGACCCCTGGACCGAGGCCCTGCTCTTCGTCGCGGGGCGGGTGCAGCTCCTCCGCGAGCGGATCCTCCCGGCGCTCCAGGCCGGGGCCGTCGTGATCGCCGACCGCTACGCGGACTCGACGCTCGCCTACCAGGGGGCCGGGCGTGGTCTGCCCGTCTCCGCGCTCCAGTGGCTGCACACCCAGGCCTGCATGGACGTGTGGCCGGACCTCACCTTCCTGCTCGAGCTCCCCCGCCCGACGGCGGAGGACCGCCAGCGCTCCCAGCAGATCCCCCTCGACCGTTTCGAGACGGCTGCCGACACCTTCCACAACGCCGTGCAGCAGGGGTTCGTCGAGCTGGCCAGCGCCGACCCCGGGCGGGTCGTCCGGATCGACGCCAGCCGTCCCCCCGCGGTCGTCCTCGCCGAGATCCGCGGGGTGGCCCTGCGACGCCTGACCGAGCATCAGAGCTCGGCGCCGGGCGCCGGCGGGGAGGGGCGATGAGGCTGATCCTCGCCATCCTCCACAGCAAGGACGCGGACAGTTGCGTGACCGCGCTCAACGACGCCGGCTTCGCCTGCACCCGCCTGGGCACCTCCGGGGGTTTCCTGGACCGGGAGAACTCCACCCTCTTGATCGGCGTCGAGGCCAGCCAGGTGGACAGGGTGATCGAGCTAATCCGGGGACGAGCCAAGCGCCGCAACGAGCGGCTTCCGGCCGCCGCCGCGGCGGCACGGGCCGCGGGTGCCGCCCCGCCGCCTCCGGTCGACGTGGAGGTCGGCGGCGCCACCCTCTTCGTGCTCGCGATCGACCGATTCGAGCGGCTGTAACCGGGCGGCGCCGGGTCGCCGGAGCCGGGCTGGACGGGCGGCGCGCCCTCGGGGCGACGGGTCCTCTGAACACCGCGGCGTGAGGTCGGGACCTCCTGTATGCTCCGTCCGAGCCGCCGTCCGCGCGGTCGTATGGGTCGCGCAGCGCATCCGGCGACTGGAGGCTTCCCCATGCGAACGAGCCGTTCCCTGGCAGTCATTCCGCTGGCGGCGTCCGCCCTCCTCCTGGCAACCGCAGCACCGGCGCGGGCCGTGCCCTTCGGGACCCAGGGCTTCCAAGAGTTCAGTGACACCGGTTCGGCCACGGCCTTCACCGTGCCCTCCGGCGTGGTCGGCGTCATCGTCAACCTGGACGGAGCCGGGGGCGGGGACGGTTGGAACGCCGCCGGAGAGTCGACCAGCAGTGGCGGCTCCGGTGGTCGGGCGGTCGCCTCACTCGCCACCACGCCGGGCGCCACGCTCGAGGTGACGGTCGGCGGGGCGGGCGGCAACGGCACGGTGTCCGCGGCCGGCGCGGCCGGGTACAACGGCGGTGGTGCCGGCTCCTTCACCAATGACGACGACGTCCTCTTCTTCGGCGGAGGCGGCGGGGGCGGGGCCACCGACGTGCGCTCCGGGGCCTGCGCCGCGACCCTCTCCTGCCCCGCCTCCGATGAGGTGGTGGTCGCCGGCGGCGGCGGAGGCGCGGCCGGCGGGGCCGGATACGCGCCGGGGGGTGGCTCCGGCGGCGGCCTGAGCGGCGGAACGGGCGGCAGTCCCGCCAGCACGACCGGTGGTGGCGGCGGGACGCAGAGCGCTCCCGGAGCCGCCGGATCCGGCTCGGATGCCACGGGCACCGCTGGCAGCGGCGCAGTCGGCGGTCCCGGTGCCGGTGGTGGCGGTGGTGGCGGCGGCGGCTACTACGGCGGTGGTGGTGGCGGTGAGTCCTATGCGGCCAACGGCAGCGGCGGCGGCGGTGGCAGCGGCTTCGGGCCGTCGAACGTGACCTACGCGGTGGGGGCGGCCGCGGCGACCGCAGGCAGTGCCGGCATCTACTGGGCCACGGCCACCTCGCTGACCGTGACGGCGGGACAGTCCGTGACCCTGACCGCCAACCTGCCCCTCACGGAGGCTGGGGGCACCGAGACCTTCACCTTCGGTGCGACCACGCTCTGCAGCGATGTCACCGTGGGTTCGGAGGGCACCGCCGCCTGTGCGACCTCGGCTCTGCCGGCGGGCACCGACGACGTCACCGCCACCTTCGCGACCGGCGACCCGCCCGACCCGTACCCCGGGATGACCGAGGTGTTGTCGGTGACGGTGAACGCGGGGGCCTCCACCCCGACCGCCACTCCGACAGCGACTCCGACCCCCACCCCGACCCCGACCGCGACTCCGACCGCGGCGCCCGTGCCCGCCAGCGGGGCCGGGGGCTCCGGAGGTGTGCCGGTCGCACCGGTGCTGCTCCTGGTGCTGGGCGGGGGCATCCTGGCCGCGAGCTCCCGTCGGTTCGGCCGGGTGCGCTGACCGGCGGCGGCCCGGCGGCGGCCCTCGTCAGCTGAGCTGGCCGGTGGTGACCGTCTCGCCGCCGGCCGGCTCCAGCACCACCTCGGCCGCCGTCACCACCCGCTCCACGCGGGTGCCGATCAGGTGGACGCGGACCCCGCGCACCCCGGCGCCGCCCGGGGCGCCTGGCTCCCAACCGTCGGCATAGAGGGCACATGCCTCGCCCCAGGTCGACGCGTTGCGAAGCTGGCGGCCGTCGGTGAAGCCGAGCACGCCCGGTCGCGTGGGGTAACCGAAGCCGACCTGGCCACCGCTGGTGAGGAAGGCCCGCACCTCGGCGAGCGGTGTCTGACCGGGAAGCGGAGAGGGCTCGGACCCGAGCGCGTCGGCCAGGGTCGGCATCCCGCCGCTCCCGGCCATCTCGCGCACGGCGACCCGCGCCGCGTGGCGGGCGGCCCGCTCGCGGCGGCGCCGCTCGGTGGCGACCTCCTCCAGCCGGGCCCGGATCTCACGGAGCTGGCGGTCGTAGGGAGACATCGCGGCGCGGGTCGCCCGCTCAGCCTCGCCGAGCCGGGTCGCGACGGCATCGAGGGCCGTCGTCTCCAGCTCGCGAATCCGCTCCATGGCGACCCGCGGAGGGAGCTCGGGAATCGGGATCGGCTCGGGTGTCTCAGCCATCGCCCTCGATCATGGCCCCCCGGCGCCCCCGCTGCTCGTCGGGGATGGCCACGCGCCCGCTCGCTGCGGTAGCGTGGCGCTCCATGGCCGAGACCTCGGAGCCGATCCGCGTCGAGCGCGAGGGAGCGGCGGTCCTCGTGACCATCGCCCACCCGCCGGTCAACGCCATCAGCCGCGCCGTCGCGGCCGCGCTCACGGCGGCGCTCTCCACGGCGGAGGCGGACCCGACCTGCCGTGCCCTCGTGCTCATCGGGGACGGCGACCGCCACTTCTCCGCGGGCGCCGACCTGACCGAGCTCCCCGGCGACGCCGGTGACGCCGCGGGCGCCGTCCTGCTCACCCGGAGGCTGGAGGACTCGCGGCTGCCGGTGGTCGCCGCGGTCAACGGCTACGCCCTGGGCGGTGGATGCGAGATCGCCCTGGCCTGCGACCTTCGCATCTGCAGCGAGAACGCCCGCTTCGGGCAGCCGGAGATCAGGCTCGGCATCATGCCCGGCTGGGGCGGCACCCAGCGGCTGCCCCGCCTGCTCGGCAGAGGGCGTGCTCTGGAGATGCTCCTGACCGGGGAGCAGATCGACGCCGGGCGCGCGCTCGAATGGGGGCTGGTCACCCGCGTCGTCCCCGCCGCCGAGCTCCGCACCGCGGCACTCTTGCTGGCGAACCTGATCGCCACGCGCCCCCCGCTCGCCGTTGCCGCCATCAAGCGCGCGGTTCACGCGGGCCTCGAGGGCTCCCTGGAGGGCGGACTGCTCCACGAACAGGAGGAGTTTGCCCGCCTGCTCGCCACCGAGGACGCGCGCGAGGGGCTCGCCGCCTTCCGGGAGAAGCGCTCGCGTCCACCCGTCTGGCGCGGCCGGTGATTCTCGCCACGGCCGCGGCCCGCAGGGGCGTCACCCACCCGCCGGCGTGCTCCAGGCGCCAATGATCGTCCCAATCATCAGCCCCATTGCCATGGTGGCGCTGGCCGGGACGTCGTTCACCCTCACTGCTCTGCGATGGCGGCGGCTGGTCCAGTTGATGCGCCAATCGCGGCGCCCCGACCGGCGCGTCGGCGACCTCCGGGGAAGGGTGCGCTCCTTCCTGGTGAACGTCCTCGGCCAGGGCCGGCTGCTCCGCTGGCCCTTCGCCGGGGTGCTCCACGCCCTGATCTTCTGGGGCTTCCTGGTGCTGCTCACCGCCATCGCCCAGGGGATCGTCGAGGCCCTGGTGGTCGGCGTCCGGCTCTCCAGCATCCCCGTCATCGTTCCCGTGCTCGCCCACCTCCAGGACCTCTTCTGCATCCTCGCCCTGACCGGTGTGCTGCTCGCCCTGATCAACCGTTTGGCATTCCGACCGGCGCGTTTCCGGGGCAGCCATCGTCGCGATGCGCTCCTCATCCTGGTCTGGATCGGGGCGCTCCTCGTGTGCATGGAGCTCAACTACGCGACCCTCATCGCGGAGCGCTCCCCCGAAGCCCTCGCCGCCGACCGGCCGGTGGCTGCAGCCATCAGCCACCTCTTCGCGTCGCTCGGCTCGGGCAGCGCCGCGCTCACCGTGCTCCACGGGATCTTCTTCTGGGCGCACCTCCTTCTCGTCTTCGCCTTCCTCGCCTACCTCGGCCACAGCAAGCACCTCCACATCGTCACGGCCGCCGCCAACGTCGTGCTCCGCGACGAGGGCCCCAGGGGGAGGCTGCGGCCCATCGACCTCGACGCGGTGATGTCGGCGTCCGACCCGGGTGATCAGCACCTCGGAGCGTCCGCTCTCGAGCACTTCTCGTGGAAGGACGTCCTCGACCTCTACAGCTGCACCGAGTGCGGCCGGTGTCAGTCGCACTGCCCCGCCTACCTCACCGGCAAGATGCTCTCCCCCAAGACGCTCGTCACCGACATCCGCGACGCCGCCTACGAGCGGCTCCGGGGCGGGTACGTCGCCACCCGGCACAGCGCCCACCCCGTCCAGGTGGACGGATCCGAGGCGGATCCGAGCGGAGGTGCACCGGCGATGTGGGTCACCGGCGCCGGCGGTCCGGCCACCGTCCGCGACATTCCCGGCAGCTTCCAGCCGTCGTGGCTCTCTCCCGAACAGGTGGCCGCGGCCGCGAAGAGGAGTGGCGGTGAGCGTTCGCTGATCGGCGGCGTCATCGGCGAGGAGACGCTCTGGGCCTGCACCATGTGTGGCGCGTGCATGGACCAGTGTCCGGTGTTCATCGAGCACGTGCCCAAGATCGCCGAGATGCGACGCCACCTGGTGCTCGACGAGTCGCGCCTGCCGCGCCAGGCGGAGGCGGCGCTGCGCGCCATCGAGAACGTCTCCAATCCCTTCGGTATCTCGCACCAGAAGCGCGCCGACTGGAGCCTCGGACTGGACGTTCCGCGTGTCGGCGACCACCCCGATGCCGAGTATCTGTACTGGGTCGGCTGCGCCGTCTCCTACGACGATCGCGCACGCGGCATCGCCATCGCCATGGTCAGCATCCTCCGGGCTGCGGCCGTGGACTTCGCCATCCTCGGGGGCGAGGAGCGGTGCTCCGGCGACCCGGCGCGACGGATGGGCAACGAGTACCTCTTCCAGGAGCGCGCGAAGCGGAACATCGAGGTGCTCGGAGCGCACCGCGTGCGCCGCATCATCACGAGCTGCCCGCATTGTTTCAACACGCTCGCCAACGAGTACCCAGATTTCGGCGGTCACTACGAGGTGATCCATCACACCGAGCTGATCGACCGGCTGATCACCTCGCGACGGATCGTCCTGGAGCGACCGATCGAGGCGACGGTGACGTATCACGACGCGTGCTATCTCGGCCGGTGGAACGACATCTTCGCTCCTCCGCGGGACATCCTCGAGCGCATCCCCGGGATGAGGGTGGTGGAGATGAGGCGGAGCCGGCGCGAGGGGATGTGCTGTGGCGCAGGGGGTGGGCGCATGTGGATGGAGGAGGGGCAGCCGCGGATCAACCACCGCCGCGTCGACCAGGCCATCGAGACCGAGGCGACCCGGGTGGCCACCGCGTGCCCCTTCTGCCTGACCATGTTCGACGAGGGGATCGCCTCCCGGGGGGTGCACGAGCAGGTGGCGGTCGACGATATCGCGGTCTACGTGGCCCGTTCGATGCGCCCCGCAAGCCCTGCCGGTCCGTCTGCCCCGTCCCCGAAGACCCCGGGTTGACACGCGAATCGCCGGTACCGTAGTGTCGACGCCACGCCGCCCGGGTGCGGCGCGTGCTTCGGCGTCCTGTTCAGCGCGCACTCATGAGGGTTCGGTGACAGGTCACGTGTCGTCGCGGCAGTCCCGCTGATGCGGGTCGTCGCGGTCGCCGCCAACAAGGGGGGGGTGGGCAAGTCCACCCTGGCCTTTCAGGTCGCCGCCGAGCTGGCCCGCCGCGGCCTTCGGGTGCTCGCCGTCGATGCCGACAAGCAGGCCGACCTCACCCGCTATGCCCGCGGCCCCCGGCTGGCCGGCATGGGGCTGGACGCCGTCCTGGCCAACCCGCCCGCGTCCCTGGACCCCCGCCCCTACATCGGCCCGGTCGCCGACAACCTCGATCTGCTGGGCAGCTCCCCGCGGCTGGCCGACGCGGACGCGGTGCTCCACTCGGCCGAGGGCGGGCCCTTCTTCATCCAGAGCTGCCTCGGAGTGGTCGCCGGCGCCTACGACTGGGCGGTCATCGACACCGGCCACTCGGAGCCGATCATCGCCTCGGTCCTGGTGGCCGCCGACCTGCTGCTGATGCCGACCACGGCCAGCGCCCCCGATGCCCGGCACGCCGGGGACATGCTCCAGACCGCCATTCGGGTGCGCGAGGGGCTGGGCCTGGAGACCGGCGACCTGCTTCAGCGCTCCCTGATCGCGATCTGGCGGCGCCAGCACAACGGGGTGGCGGACGCCGACGTCATCGAGGGTCTGCAGGACCGGTTCGGCGACCTGGTCTGCCCGGTTGTCATCCCCCACAGCTCGCGCATCTCCGAGGCGAACGACCAGCGCCTCACCGTCCGGGAGCACGCGGAGATGTTCGGGACCGCCCGTGACCGCCCGCTGAGGGCCGCGGTGGACGCCTACGAGGCTGTCACCGACCATCTCCTGGCACGGGCTGGGGTGGCGGCCGGCGATCACTCCGGGCTGCGGCTTCTCGACGAGATCGACCTCGAGGAGCCGGATCTCGCCCAGGTGGCGTCGGCGATCCGCCGCGTCAAGTCGCGGCGCGGCCTCGACGACGACGAGCTGGCCGAGGTGCTGGGCCGATCCGTCGATTGGGTCCGGCACACCCTCGCCTTCGGCGCCCGCCATCCCGAGGGGGAGGACCGCCTCACCATCCGGCCCAGGTCTCGCGCCTCCGCGCGAGAGCTGGTCGGCGCGCGGCCTCCGCGGTGGCGTCCCTGAGCGGGGCCGAGGCCCCTCGCTTCACCCGCGACCGGCTCACCTGGCTCACCTACATCAGCCTCTCGGCCTATGCCTTCTATCTCTACGCCCTCGGCCCGGTGCTGGCCTTCCTCCACCAGGAGATGCACCTCTCCTACACGGTCACCAGCGTCCACTCGACCATCTTCTCGATCGGGGCCGTGATCACCGGGCTGACCTTCGATCGCTTTACCCGTCGGGCGGGGCGCCACCGGGTCTTCTGGCTCTCCGCGGGGGCCACGGCGGTCGGTGCCCTGCTCTTCGTCGTCGGTCACCAGGTCGCCGTGACCCTGCTGGCCGCGTTTGTGCTCGGCATCGGCTGCACCTACCTGGGCGCCGGCTGCTCGGTGGCGCTCGCCGACCGGCACGGCGTGCTCCGTGACCGGGCTCTCCTCGAGGCCAACGTGGGCGCGAGTGGCACCGGGGTGGCGGTGCCGGCCCTGCTCGGGGTCCTCGCCGGCACCGCCCTGGGGTGGCGCCCCGCTCTGCTGGTACCGGTGGTGGCGCTGGCGGTGCTCTTCGCCCGGCTGCGCCTTACCGCCTTCCCCGCTCCCGCCGCCCCCGCCCGCGCCACCGGCCGTCTGCCGCGGAGCTTCTGGGGTCCCTGCCTGCTGGTGGCGCTGGCGGTCGCCATCGAGTTCACCGTGATCTTCTACGGCGTCCCGCTGCTCCACATCAGCGTGGGTCTCTCGACCGGGGACTCCGCGGTCGTCCTCAGCCTCTTCATCGCCGGCGAGCTGGCGGGGCGGGCGTGGGGAGCCCGGCTGACCCGAGTGCCGGGGCGCGCCGAGCGCGTGGTCGGGTTCGCACTCGGGATCGCGATGGCCGGCTTCCTCGCCCTCTGGCTCGGCCGGATGGAGGTGCTCGCCGCCGCCGCCCTCTTCGTGACCGGCATGGGGGTCGGCAACCTCTATCCCCTCAGCCTGGCGATGGCCCTGGGCGCGGGTCAGGGCAAGACCGACCAGGCCATGGCCAGGACCCAGGTCGCGGTCGGGGTCGCGATCGGTACCGCCCCGCTCCTTCTCGGGGTCCTCTCCGACCACCTCGGGGTGCTGCGCGCCCTCACCGTGGAGCCGGCACTGATCGTCGTCGCGGCGCTGGTCCTGCTGGTGGTCGCTCGCCCGAGTCGGGCCGGGTCGATGGCCGCCGCCGGTGGCCCGTCGTGATCCTCGAGCTGGCAGGGTGCGCCGCGTCATGAAGAAGAGAGAGCCCCTGATGGACCAGGATTACTTCGATCGCTCGGTGGCGTATCAGACGGCCACGATCGCCAGGTTCGAGGCCAAGCTGCCGACTCTGACCTCGGCCCCGCACCATCGCGCCACCTTCGCCTACTCGATCTTCCGCAAGCGCTACGAGATCCTTCTCGCGAGATACTCGAGAGGCGAGGACCCATCCGAGATCAGCGATGCGCTACCCGCCGCGATCGAAGCGTGGGATCGCTACCTCCGGATGGAGGGACACGAACCGTACGAGCTCGACCAGGCCTTCGACCACTACGTGCCCGCTCTCTGGCTGGTCTCTTTCGCCATCATCTTCGAGGCCGGCGAGGAGACCCTCACCAAGCTGGTGGGCTGCATCGGGGAACCGCGGGACAGCCTGATGGAACGGCTGCTGGCGACCCGGGTGTCGGGTCGGACGGATCCGGGGCTCCTGCTGTGGCCAGTGCCTTACCAGCCTCTCAACGATGCGATCGACGCTCCGGCGGGGCAGCGTCCCGAACTCCTCCGGGAGTTCCTCTCCACCTGGTATCCGGCTTCTCGAAGGCACAGGGCCTACTGGGTCGACAACTACAAGGGTCCGCAGGGGGGCGGCTTCTTCGGCTACTGGTGCATCGAGGCGGCCGCCGTGGTGACCGCGTTCGGAATCGACGACAGCACGTTCCGGGAGATGCGCCACTACCCGGCGGAGCTGGTGCGGAGAAGCTCAAGCCCCTGAGGGTCGGGGACCCTCGGGTACGATGCCCGGGCCCTGATCACCATGGGGGAGCCGCGCCGTGCCCGACTACCGCATCCTCAACCGAGCCAACTGGGACGAGCGCGCTCCCGCGCACGCCGCCTCCCCGAACTACGATGTCGATCGTTTCGTCGCCGACCCTCGATTCATCAGCCGGGTCGTCCGCTTCGACCGCCGGCTTCTGGGCGACATCCAGGGGCTGCGCGGCGTGCACCTCCAGTGCCACATCGGCACCGACACCATCTCGCTGGCGCGGCTCGGCGCCCGGATGACGGGACTGGACTTCTCGGCCGCCTCGCTCGTGGAGGCACGCCGTCTGGCTGCCCGCACCGGTGACCCCGTGGACTTCGTCGAGGCCGAGGTGTACGACGCCCCTCGGGCCCTCGGGGACGAGCGCTTCGACCTCGTCTACACCGGCATCGGGGCGCTCTGCTGGCTGCCCTCGATCCGCCGCTGGGGCGAGGTCGTCGCGGAGCTGCTCCGGCCGGGCGGACGACTCTTCGTGCGCGAGGGCCATCCCATGCTCTGGGCACTCGACGATCGGCGGAGCGACGACCTCCTGACCGTCGGGTACCCCTACTTCGAGCGCGAGGAGCCGATCGTGGAGGAGGCGAGCGGCACCTACGTCGAGACGCCGGCCACCTTCCACCACAACGTCACCCACTCCTGGAACCATGGCCTCGGCGAGATCGTCACCGCGCTGCTCGACGCCGGCATGGAGCTGACCGCCCTCACCGAGCACGACGAGGTGCCCTGGGAGGCGCTGCCGGGGCGCATGGAGCGGCTCGACGACGGGGAGTGGCGCATCCGTGACCGTCCCTGGCGTGTCCCCCACAGCTACACCCTCCAGGCGGTGAGGCGAATCGGGTGAGCCGGCGTGAGCGGGCCCCCGGAATGCCCACGACCGCGCGGCGAGCCGGGGGAGGAGCGCGTCGCCGCGGCGGCGCCGGGTCAGCCCGTCGGCGCCGCCGAAGCGGTGGCGGGCGCGCGGCTCTGCCACGACGCGAGCGCGACGGCGACCGTGATGAGGCCCCAGGGGACGAGCCTGCCGGGCGGGGCGGGCGCGCCGGCACCGGTGTCCTCGGCGATCACCAGAGCGAGCAGAAGCCAGCCCACCACCACGCACAGACCGGCACGCCCCGGCCAGGGGTGCGGGGCGTCCCGGTGGGCAGCCCGGGCGGCGACCCAGACGAAGGCCGGCGCCAGCACCACCAGGTCGTGGGCGAGGAGGTGCGGGGCCACCAGCAGGGAGAGCGCGGCGGCTCCGGCGAGGGTCGTCTCGAGGCGGTCGGGGTGGCGGTGGCTGCTCCAGCCCAGGAGTCCGCAGGCGGCGATTCCCAGCGCCCCGCCGCCGATGGCGATCCCCGTCGCCGCGGCGCCTGAGCCGAGCCACGAGGCGGCCAGCCCCAGCAGTCCGAGGGTGCTCGCCGCCGGGGTGTTGCCCAGAGCGAAGGAGGAAGCTCCGAGGAACCCGAGTGTCGCCCCCGGGCCCACCGCCGCCACCGAGAGAGCGATGAGGGCCATCGCCCCCGTCGCCATGCCGAGCAGGGCGCGACGGTCGCGCCGGCCGATGGCGAAGGCGAGCAACCCGATCGCCAGATGGGGTTTGGCGATGCCGAAGGCAAGGGCCAGCCACAGCCCGCCGGAGAAGGATCGATCCTGCCGCCAGGAGGCGTAGCCGAGAGCGAGCCCCAGGGCGCAGAGCCCGTCCCACTGGCCGAGGAGGAGGAGCGGCAGGGTGGCGGAGCCGGCGACCGCCGCGCCGGCCGCCACCCAGCTCGCGGAGCGGCTCCCGGTCGGCCACGGTCCGGCGCGGGCGGCGACGACGACGGCCGCGACCAGCAGAAGCAGCTGGAGGATGCTGAAGAGCCGGAAGGCGGCACCGGGGCCGAGAAGGGTGAAAGGGAGCGCCAGCAGCGCCGTCGTAGGCGGGGTGATGAAGGGGAGGTTGACCCGATATCCGGGGAGCAGGATCGTGGCGTGCTCGGCCGCTTCCACGCCCTGGTCGTAGATCTGGCTCCCGTCGCCGTCGCGCACCACCAGCGCGGCGACGTAGGAGGCCGAGAAATCGGTTCCGCGCTCCCGCGCCGGTGTGACCTGGAGCCAGAGGAGGGCGTAGACGATCAGCGCCGCGAGCGAGATGGCGGCCAGGGCGAGCCGCATCTCCATGGCGCGCTGGCCCGCCAGCCTGCTGGACGACCTGCTCGCGCTCATGGCCCAAGCAGCGCGGCGGGGACAACCGCGATGCCGTCACGCCGTCGGTAGGCCTCCTGCCCTGTGGTGATGATCACCGCGTCCAGCAGGTCGTCCCCCAACTGCTCGGCGAGCCACCGCAGATGACGGACATCGTGCTCACCGGGGGACTGGGCGAGTTTGATCTCCACGGCCACGACGCGGTGGTCCGCGCGCTCGACGACGAGGTCGACCTCGTGCTCACCGGCATGGGTGCGAAGGTGCCCCACCCGAGCCTCCGCCGCCTGCGCGTTGACGCGGACGCCCAGGGTCACGAGCGACTCGAAGAGCTGCCCCAGCAGCGTGGTATCCCGACCCACCGGGGGCGGCGAGGGCCGGGCTTCGAGGAGCGCCTCCGGACCGACGCCGAGCAGCCGGGCGGCGAGGGCCGGGTCGACGAGATGGTGCCTGGGTGCGGATCCGAGGCGCCGAAGGTGTCCGCGACCCGGCAACCATGCCGGCACCGGGTCGATGATCCAGAGCCTCTGGAGAACGTCCCGGTAGACCTGGCTGGTGGTCTTTCCGGGCTTGTCCGCCTCCCCGGGCGTGGCGGCGTACCGCACGGCGTCGAACGACGTCGTCGTGCTCGTGGCGGCGGCGTACGCGGCGAGCCATCGTCGCAGCGCCTCCGGGTTGCGCACCGTGTGACCGATTTCGGGGAAGTCACGATCCAGGATGAGGTCGAGGTAGCTGTCCAGCTGCGCGCGCGCGGCCCGCTCGGGCAATCCCCGCAGCCCGGGGAACCCTGAAGCGCAGATCTCGCGGACGTAGTCCTCGAGGCAGATCGGGGTGTCGCCTCCGATGGGGCCCCTCCCACCCTCCAGAAGGCCGGCGAGGCTGACCACCGGACCGGTCGCGGCCCGCTCGGTGAGCGTCAGCGGACGCATCCGGAGGCGGACGATGCGCCCCGCTCCGGAGTGCCTCCCCGGGTCGGACGGCGAGGCGGAGCCGGTCAGCAGGAAGTGGCCGGGAGTGGAGTCGCCATCCACGGTGCGGCGCACCAGATCCCAGGTGAGAGGCAGCCGCTGCCACTCGTCGATGAGCACGGGCGGTGTGCCGGCGAGGAGACGCTGCGGGTCCGCGGCTGCCAGCTCGAGCGCGCCCGGGCGGTCCAGCGCATGAAGGGTCGCCGCCCGTCGGGCGGCAGTGGCGGTCTTTCCCACTGCCTTTGCCCCCTCGAGGGCGATCGCCGCGAGGGACGGCATGAGCGCGTCCAACTCGTTGTCGACAATCCGTTTGACGTATTTCCGGGCTTCCACGCGCCCAATGGTACGGCGACAGCGCCCTCTGCAGGCCGTTTTCGACGGGTCTTGTGAGACCGTTTCGACGGCTGGAACAAGGCCATTTCGACGGCTGGTGGCGCCGGCCGATCCCGGGACCGGCATCTCCTCACTTGGCGGCGATGTCCCGGACGCCTGGGCGCGCCGGCTACCTGCGCGCCGCCCCCGCGGTGGGAACGCCCGGCCCCTCGGGGGTGGGTGTCCGGCCGAAGGCGGCGAGGTAGGCCGGGTCGGGACGGCCCTGGATGTGGTGGATGTAGGGCACCAGCACCCGGAGGACCAGCACCTGCAGGGCGGCCGCGATCGGCACGGCGAGGAGCGAACCGATCAGCCCGGCGAGCGCCCATCCGATCACCAGGGCCAGCACCACCGCCAGGGTGGGGAGGGCGAGCACCCGGTTCATCACCACCGGCACCACCGTGTTGGCGTCGACCATCTGGATCACCACCAGCACCACCAGCACGAGCAGCGGGTACTCCGGCGACACTGTGAAGCCGAGCAGCGCCGCCGGGATGACGCCGAGGAAGGGGCCGATCATCGGGATGGCGGCCGCGATCCCGGCAAAGAGGCCGAGCAGGACCGGGCTCGGCAGGCGGAGGATCCAGCAGGCGACCCCGGTCGCGACGCCGACCACGACCATGTTGATGGCGACCGCGCGGAGGTAGCCGCCCATCCGGTAGCCGGTGTCCTGGATGACCTCGACCACGAGCGCCTGGGCGCGGGGCGGGAAGAGGTCGATCACGAACGTCTTGAGACGGTCGCTGGTGGTGAGCCA
Source organism: Candidatus Dormibacteria bacterium (assembly GCA_050015875.1). Taxonomy (GTDB): domain Bacteria; phylum Chloroflexota; class Dormibacteria; order Aeolococcales; family Aeolococcaceae; genus Changshengia. The sequence continues at coordinate 17,130 of JBEKAP010000011.1, forward strand.
GAGGAAGCTCATCACCAGCACGAGGACCAGATCGGCCACGGCCCCGGCGATGGTGCCGCCGATGGTGACGAGATCCTGCCCGGCCTGTCCCAGGGCCCCCTCCACCTGGCTGGTCAGCTGGGCGTTGCTGATGCCGACGTGCCGCTCGACGGTGGTGATGAAATGGACCGCGGATTTCTGGTAGGCGGGAAAGTGCCGAGCCAGGCTCTCCGCCTCGCTCACAACCGGCTGCACCAGCAGGGCGACGACGATCACGAGCGCGGCGAGCACCACCAGGTAGACGACGACAATGGCCGCGGCGCGCGGAAGGTGCAGCTCCTGGACCCGGTATACGAGCGGCCGCACCCCCTCGGCGATGACCACGGCGATCAGGAAGAGGAGCAGCAGGCTGGCGACCTGGGCGACGACGAAGACGAGGGCGAGGACCACCAGGACGATCAGGGCCGCCGCGACCAGGGTGCGCACCTTCACCACCGGACGCATGTCACGTCTCCGCTCCTGAAGGTGCGCGGGGACCGGCGGCGGCTCGGTGGGCGGCGCGCCCCCGGTCCGGCCTCTCCGCGGCGCCGGCTTGGTGGTCTCGGGCACGGCGCCAACCGTAGCAGGGATCGGCGGCCTCCACCGTATCGTCAGCGCCGCCGAGCGGAGCCCAGCCGCGCTGGCGGCTCAGAGGCCGGTCAGGCGAACTCCCACCGAGCGGCCGGCCAGGCGATTGATGCTGAGCAGAAGGACGGTCAGCTGCTCGAGGTGGTGGGAGTTGCCGAGACGGCCCGCGTCCACGACCCGGACCCCGGGGATGAGACCGGCGATCCGGCGTACCTCCGCCTTGGCGCCATCGTCGTCGCCGCAGAGCAGGACGTCCTCGTCGAGGTCGCGGTCCAAGCGGCTCAGGTGCACGCTGCTCACCGTGTGCAGGCCCCCGACGACCCGGCTGGTCGGGAGAAGTGCGGCGACCTGCTCGGCGGCGGAGCCCTCGGGGACCCGTACCGCCACCGGGCCGAGCGCCATGTCGAAGCGGACCGGGACCGTGGTGCTCACCACCACCTTGCCGGTGAGCGGCCCGGCGAGATCGGGGAGGAGACCCGTCTGCGCCTCGTAGGGGACGGTCAGGATGGCCAGGTCCCCCTCGACGGCGGCGTCGGCGTTGGTGGCGCCGCGGATCCTGGCCCCGCCGCCCAGACCGGTGACCCGCTCGGCGACGTCGAGCGCGTGCTGCAGGTCCCGGGACCCGATGATCACCGGCTGGCCTCCGCGGGAGAGCCGGAGTGCAAGTCCGGGGCCGAGCCGGCCGGTGCCGCCGATCAGAGCGACCGTCTGAGGCATCCGCCAAGTCTATGTGGCGAAGCCTCCCGGAAGCCCATGGGGCGCGGCCTCCCGCGCCGGTCATGGCGTCCGCTCCGTCAGCGGCCCGCGTCGCCTGCCCCGCTCGCTCGGTCAGAATGGGTGGTCCGAGCGGGCCGCTGGCCCAGGTCGAGGGAGTGGAGCAGATGGAGTTCCGTCGCGTCGGCGAGTCCGGGCTTGAGGTTTCGGTTGTCGGGGTGGGGTGCAACCAGTTTGGCCGCCGTGTGGATGCCCCCGGGGTGGCGCGCATCGTGCACGCGGCTCTCGACGCCGGGGTCACGTTCTTCGACACCGCCGACGTCTACGGGGGTGGGGAGTCCGAGCGGCTTCTGGGTGCGGCGCTCCGCGGCCGGCGCGATGCCGCCATCGTGGCGACCAAGGTCGGGAGCCACATGGGGGAGGGGCCGTACAACGCCGGTGCCTCGCGCCGCCACATCCGCAACGGGGTCGAGGCCAGCCTGCGGCGTCTCGGCACCGACTGGATCGACCTCTACCAGATCCATGTCCCCGACGCCGACACGCCCATCGAGGAAACCCTCTCCGCGCTGGACGACCTGGTGCACGAGGGCAAGGTGCGGTACATCGGCTGCTCAAACTTCAGCGGCTGGCAGATCGCCGACGCCGACTGGACCTCCTACATCCACCATTTCAGCCGCTTCATCAGCGCCCAGAACGAGTACAGCCTGCTCAATCGCGGCGCCGAAGCCGAGGTGGCACCCGCCTGTGAGCACTTCGGCCTCGGCCTGATCCCGTACTTCCCGCTCATGCGCGGCCTGCTGACCGGACGGTACCGGCGTGGGGAGACCCCACCCGAGGGGGGCCGCCTCTCCGGCGACGCGGGCGAGGAGTTCCTCACCGACGAGAACTTCGACATCGTCGAGGGCCTCTCCGCCTATGCGCGGCACAAGGGCACCGACCTCCTGGGCGTCGCCATCGGGGGGCTGCTGGCCCAACCGGCGGTGGTCTCGGTCATCGCCGGGGCGAGCCAGCCCGATCAGGTGCTCGCCAACGTCCAGGCCGCGGAGTGGGCGCCGAGCCCCGAGGACCTCGAGGAGCTGGACGCCATCGCGCCCTCGGAGCGACCGGCGGAGGGGTAGGGCGCAGCTCGGCCGCACCTCTGCGCGGCGACCGGCCCCCCCTTCGCTCAGGGCGGTTTGGGCGGCGGCTGGGCTCGGCGTGGTCAGGGCCCTTTGGCGACTGCGCCGAGAAGGCCGATCACGTCGAGCCGAGCCTTCTGCCGTCCCTCTCCTCGCACGTGGCGGTTTGGGACACGCGCGTCCCAAACCGGTTTCCGTCTCGTCAGGGGGTCCCCCCTGCCCGCGCTGCCGGACGAGCCAGACCGGTCCTGCGGGTGGCTCCCGGTCTGCCGCGCGCATACTGCCGGCGACGATGGGCATGCCGCCGAGCAGTCGGGCCCCAGAGCGTCTCATCGCGCTCCGCGGGAACGTGTGGCTGGCGCGCGGCGCGGGGGTGGCAGGCGTCGTGGCGGCGGGCGCGATGTTGGTGGCGCTCTTCCTCCCCTTCGTGCGCCAGGACTGCGCGGGGTGCTCAGCGTCCTACGTCTCGTGGCTGCCCGTGGGAAGGCTGGTGGTGAGCCCAGACGCCGGAGTGCTCATCTGGATCGCGGCGCTCGTGGCCGTGACGTCGGTCGGCCGTCTGCTCGACATCGGAGTCCGCTGGACGGCGCTCGCCGGAGTGTGCCTCGCCCTTGCTGCCCTCGCCCTGGCCATCTTCGAAGGGGTGGCGGCGTTCCCCCGGGTGCTCTCCGTGGCGACGCTGCCGCTGGGGATGACCTCGCTCCCGGTCTCGTACGGACTGGAGTCCGGCTACTACCTCTTCCTGGGCGGCGCTGTGCTGGCGGTGGTTGCGGGGGCCATGATGCTGGTGGCGCGTCCTGGGGTCGCCTCGGTCCTCAGCCCGAGGCTGCTCGAGAGCCCCCGGACCGCGGTAACCCTGGGGTGGGCGTGCGTGGCCGCGCTCGCGGTCGCCTTCGCCGGCCTCTTCGCCCCGTTCGCCCAGCTGGCGTGCTACTACGGGTGCCCGGCGGGGGTGGTGCACCCCGGTTCGTATTCCGGCTCCGTGATCGGTGGCCCGGGAGGATGGACGATCCTCGCGGCCCTGGCGGCCGCCGCACTGGCCACGAGCAGGTGGCTCGCGAGCCACCGGACGTCGCAGGGATCTGCGCTCGGTGCCCTGGTCCTGGGTCTGGTGCTCCAGGTCCTGATCAGTTTCCAGATGGCCAACGCCGCCACCCTGGTGCTCGGCTGGCCGTTCTCGATCCCAACGTCCCGGGGGTTGGGCTCTGCCCTTCTCCTGGGGGGATCGGGGGCGGCCGTGCTGCTGGCCCTCCTCATGCTGACCTGCACGTACCGGCTGCAGGCCAAGGCCGGCGAGGCGCGCGCTCGGAGCGTTGCGACCGTCCGCCCCCCCTGACCGGCATCGGGCTTCCCTCGACCCGGCTCCGTCCTCCCCCTGCCGCCCGGGTTCAGCCGCCGGTGACCAGGCGGGTGCTCGCCGGAGCGGCAGCCGCGAGGCGGCTGTCCGTCGTCAGCACCTGACAGCCCCGGCGCTGGGCAAGGGCCAAGTAGAGGGCGTCGAGAACGCGGAGGTTGCCGCGGAGCTCCCAGGCGGTGTCCAGGAGCGGCTGGATCGGATGACGCTCCAGCGGGGCAGTCGCGACCGCCCGAAGACAGCGCAGGAGCTGGCTGTCCGGGATGCTCACGGCACGGGACAG